>JAKOGY010000089.1 GCA_028658405.1 Dolichospermum sp. ST_sed8
ATGCAAGAATGAAGAGGTTTTGGGAGATTTTACTTTTCTTTACATACCTTTAATTTTTTATGTTCACCTACTTAGTCAATTGTCAGTTGTCAGTAGTGAAAATTATTCACTGTTCCCTGGTAAAATATTTCCATATCTTTGAAAATGACGTGCTATGACTACTGAAACCACTGGTGCTGATGCTATTGATAGAGCAATTGATAGAGGAATTGATTTTGATGGTTCTCCTATTCCCATAGTCAAATTAGACTTGTATGAACAAGTTATGGGTTTAGAAGCCAATAGACAACGCAGTGGTGTCTCCAATACCATGCGTTCTCGCATTGTCCGGATTGGTGCTAAACACATTCCCCAACCTGAACTTGATAGAAAGCTAGTTGAAGCTGGTTTTGCACCCTTAAAAGAAAAGGAAATTGCTTTTTTCTATGGTAGTAAATAAAAAATTTATTCACTAGAAATAATTCTGCTTTTTGGTGACATCTCCTACACTGACCTGAGTACAGGTTCAGTGTAGGCTTCCAAGACAATCCGGCTATCGCTTAGGAGGCTCTTGGCTTTAAGAACTGGATGACCCTCAGCTCTATTTTTTATGTTTCTCGCGGCGTTGTGGTCACGGTCTAGACTACATCCACAGTTAGGGCAGTCGTGCCACCGGATATGCAGTTTCTTGGGAACTTTGTCACCACAACTAGAGCAATCTTGACTCGTACCAGACGCTTTGACTGGGATAACCAACAAACCAGCATTTACGGCTTTATTTGTTAATATCGACAGAAAGCTTGACCATCCAGCATCAAGAATAGATTTAGCTAATCGAGTCCGTGCAAGTCCTTTTACATTCAAATCTTCAACTGCTACAACATCATATTTTTTCAATAGATTGTTTGCGGTTTTGAAGTGAAAATCTTTTCGTTTGTCAGCAACTTTTTTATGCTGCTTACCCAACTGTTTTACAGCTTTTTTTCTGCTGTTGCTTCCCTTTTTTCGACGTGAAACACGTTTTTGGATAATCCGTAAACGTTTGAGGGATTTACGATAATATTGAGGGATAGCAACAGTTTCACCTTCAGAAGTAGTCAAAAACTCCTTTAAACCAACGTCAATCCCAGTTATGGAATTTGGGTTAAAATCGGGCTTAATTGTTGGAACTGTGGCATCTTCCAAGCTAAGAGTTAAATAGTAACCGTCGGCTTTTTTGGTAACAGATGCGGTTTTGATTTTAAAGCCATTTGGGATAGGACGATGCAAAATAACTTTAACTATGCCAAACATCGGTAAAGTTATTAAACTACCTTGCAAACATCCATCCTTTACTTGTGGATATGTAAACGTGCGATAACGTTCGCGTGATTTAAACCGAGGTCGTCCACTTCGTTTACCATTGCTATCACCTTTTAAAAAACGGTCAAAAGTCACCTTAACTCGTTTAACTATATCCTGTAGTACCTGCGAGTAAATCTCACCGTACCAAGGATGAGTTTTTTTAAGTTGCGGTAACGTTTTCTTTTGTGAATAATAGTCTGGGTTATCCCGCAATTCTGGAAGATAGCAAACAAGAGGACAAGCGTTAATCGGTGAACGATTGCGTTCATACCAATCAAATCTATCAGCCAGCAAGTAGTTATATTGAGCGCATAACATAGACAGCCACCTGTCTATCTCAATGGCTTGTTTTGTTGTTGGTCGTAGTTTGTACTGGTACGCTGTTCTCACTTTTCCACTCTCAACCATTATGACTATGATAACATAATGGTGACAACAACGGGTAGACAAATATGAAAACTACTAGATTAAATGTCAGGATGTCTGAACGCAGGTTAAACAAACTTCGCTCTTATGCTGTAATGAAAGATAAAACAGTAACGCAAATAGTAGAAGACTGGGTTGATAGATTGCCAAATACAGAGAGTGTTAAAATTAACGCTGACCCCCTCCCTATCAATCCTGCGGATTGAATTGGTCGGAGGTCGCGTTAATTTTAACCGCCTTATATCTCACCACTGAACGGAGTACCGTTTCAGTGGGAGGCTTACGGCGAAATAGCTAAAAATCCAGAAGTAGGGGCGCAGGGCCTGCGCCCATTCAGGGAACTGCGCCCATTCAGGGAACTGCGCCCATTCAAGAATCTGTTTCCTGCAATAACATACAAAGCATTTATTTATTGTTTTTATATTACCATATTTGATAAAAAAGCAACCTAAAAACTTCTTTTTCTTTCGCTGCATCTTTTCCCCTTTTTGAATAAAGTAAACCTAAAGATATCTAGAATAAATTTCAGTTCTAGTCAAAAATTCTGCTAATTTGTAAATAATTGGTTAACCTACAAAGACTTTCACATCAAGAAACCAAGTCAACCAGGTAATTTATCGTCAATACCTGCGGTATTCCGTAGGTGCTATCACCATTTACATTTCAGGGGTTGTGGCAATGGATATTACGACGCTGTTAATTGTTTGGTTAGTCACGGCTGTGAGCTTGTGGATTATTAGTAAATTACCTTTGGGAGTTGAAATTGATACTCCAGAAAAGGCAATTTTTTCTGCCGCAGTTTTAGGTATTATTACAGCGCTAGTTAAGCCAGTTCTCAAGATTTTGTTTGTGATTCCAAATTTAGCCACCTTTGACTTATTATCTGGTATCTTCACATTCATGATTGCTGTTGCTTGTTTTAGCATTGCTGCTTGGTTAGTAGATGGTTTCCGTTTACGTTTTGGGATTTGGAGTGCTATTCTAGGTGCGTTTGCTCTAACTATTGTGAATAACGTTATCTACAAATTATTGGGTGTTTAAAGATAATTATTGGTTGGGTTGTAGCAATATCCCCAATGGTACAAAGTGAAACCCAACACAAAAATCACTATTAGACATCTCCAGTAAAATAAGGTAATTCCATGTAATGTCTCTGCATGGTTTGTAGAAACCGCACATTTCATTTCTGGAGATGTCTATTTTTGATGATCTTGTTGATTTAACTATGTAAATTTGTAAATAATCTGGCATTATTACCACTCGCACCACTTACCCACACCGATGCTTATGTGAATTACATCCTGAAACCCTGGTAATACCGTTGATGATTCTGCAATTATCGTTTTAGGGAAATCTGGAAACCCTGATAAAACGACAAAAATTTCCACTTATATAAAGATGGGTTATTGAAATATAATTCTACAAAAGGAGCGATAGCGAAGCGCTGCTGCAAGCAGATCGCTATCTTCTGGAAATATAGCAATCTCATAATCTCCAAATAAATCTCTACAATTATTCTTATATTGCACCCATCATCTGAATTGCTAAGAACAAAAATTGCTCTGCGCGATCAATCTGTTCTGTCGCTTGGTCTGTTGTGATAGCGTTCAATTGTCCATAGTCGCCAGTGGTTCGCAGTTCCTGTGCTTCAATCAGAAATCGGTGAAAATCTCTTGGCACTTGTTGAGTTTTGGCAAATTCTCGGCCAAAGGCGGCAATAACGGCTGAATGTTTAGAAAATGAAAGTCCATTACCTTCTAGAAATGCTTCTGCAATGTCAAACATACTGTAGTAGGCGCGGGAGGTGGCGTAGTCCGGAAAGTGGTTGGTAAGTAGGAGTTTTGCAGCTTCTAAACTCTGTTGGGCTTTGAGAAGGAGTTCCTGTTGTTCATCAGTCATAGCAAAACGCCTTCTTTACGGATATTCCTGAGTAATGAACCGTTGCGGGTTTGATAGTGGGTTTCGTCCATGAAAAGACAGCTAATGACAACATCATAATCTAGGGAAAGATCAGCGATCGCCTTACCCGTGCGTTTAATTTCTTCACCTGGGTTAACGGGAGCTTTCAGAACTACCAGTACATCTATATCTGATCCGGGTTCTGCATCACCACGAGCTTGAGAACCAAAGAGGGTGAGGTGTTGCAAGCGATCACCATACTGGTGAGTAAGTTCTTGTTTAAGACGAGTGAGAATAGGCTGAAGGTTAATGTTCATGTTTATGGTAATGAGGGTGATAGCGAAGCGCTCCGCAGGAATCGCAATTCTTGATTTTATTGTAGCGGGGCAATGATTCTGCAATTATCGTTTTAGGGAAATCTAGCAACCCTGATAAAACGACAAAATTTTCAACTTACATAAGGCGTATAATAGTCTTAGTTATCTATAACAATAAGTCATGCCTGAGTTAAAAGTTAGTATCAGTGAAACCACACACCAAACTTTGTTAACGATGGTAGAGGATTCTGGTGAGACAATTCAATCTGTTTTAGATCAAGCCATTGAGAATTATCGTAGGTCTCTTTTTTTAACACGAGCTAATCAAGCTTTCACTGCTTTAAGACAGAATGAAACATTGTGGCAAGAAGAAATTTCTACAGAGACAATTATGGGAGAAAACTATAGCGGACGGGGTTGAAATTTAGTGGCAAAAATCGCTCTTAGGAGAGATTTGGCTAGTAGACCTTAACCCTGTGCAGGGACATGAACAAGCTGGTAAACGTCCTTGTTTAGTTATTTCAGTGGATCTATTTAATCAAGGTGCATCTGGCTTAGTTGTTGTGTTACCGATTACGTCCAAAGATAAGGGAATTCCTTTCCACGTAAAAATAAACTCTCCAGACGGAGGAATTAAAACCCAAAGTTTTATCAAGTGTGAAGACGTGAGATCAATTTCTGTAGAACGTCTGGATAAGTGTTGGGGAACTGTGTCTTCAGAAACACTAGCAGAAGTAGAAGATAGGCTGAAAATTTTGATGGGATTGTAGTTTATTGATTAGTATTTAAGATAGGATTGCTCCACTCATTGACATCTACCTGCCGACATTCTGTAGTAATTGATTGTTTTAATTCTGCTGCTTCTGCATCACTCAAAATTCCTGCAAATTTAGCCAGAGGATGAGTTTTGCGTGTAGCTTTTACAGCAGGATGTACTAATTCATTAGGTACTTGATTTCGTTCAATATAATCATTAATTTCTGCTTGATGATCAAGATAAAAACTCAAGGCATCAAATACTTGTGCCAGTGTTAAATGTGGTAAATGATTGAGGATTTCTTCTGGCATAATGCCCAATCGCCATAAACCTTTGTTGTAGGATCTGCATTTCTAGTGATAAATTGTCATAAAATATTTCACTTTCAATTAAATGATTCAATTTTTCTAGTTTTTCATCTGAAAGGGATTTTGATTCACGTATTAAATCCTTTAAATTTATAACATCCTTCTTTGGATCAAATGTAAATAAATTTTGGGTATCAAATCCCCTTCGATATGTTTCCTGCTTGTTTCCCAAAAATAAAAATTTCAGATGATCGAAATGTTGGTATTTTTTATTTCCAATAAATAAATTTATTGTTTCTTGTATTTTGGTTCGATGGTTTTTAAGAGAAGTAGATGTAACTTGAAAACAAAGTTTTCTCTCGTAATCACCCAAATCAATTGCAGCGCATAATTTATCCTTAGAATTTAAATTAATTAAGTTATAACCATATATTATATTTAGTAGCTTGACAACAAAATATTCAGCAATAATATTCTGATCGTAGAGGTCTAACTCTGCGTTATATTCTGTTGTATATTTTAATAGACCAAGTCCACGCGTAATATTTTTTAGAAAAATTTCCCTTTTCAGCATAGTTGATACTAACCCAAGTTACTAATTATTAATTCAAGACTTGTACACATAATGATACGTAGTTAGTTATAAAATTCTATCTTCATCCTGTAAATCCTTAAATCCTGGTCATCCTGATTCAGACATTCTCACATACAACAAATAGACAAATTGAGAAAAAAGTCAATTAGTCTTAAATTTAGTTACAGTTAGATCACAAATAAATCGTGAGGGGTGATACTATGCGTGTTTTGCTAGTTTATCCAATATTTCCAAGCACCTTTTGGTCCTATGAAAAAATCCTAGCATTGGTTGATAGGAAAGTTTTGTTACCACCATTAGGTTTAGTGACAGTAGCGGCAATTTTACCCCAAGAGTGGGAATTCAAACTTGTAGATCGTAACATCCGCGCCGCCACAGAGGAAGAATGGGCATGGGCAGATATGGTGATTTTCTCCGCCATGATTGTCCAAAAACAAGACTTACTAGATCAAATTCGGGAAGCAAAAAGACGTGGTAAGTCCGTAGCTTTGGGTGGCCCTTATCCCACATCCACACCCCATGAAGTGGAAGCAGCAGGGGCAGATTTCCTGATTCTCGATGAAGGCGAACTGACTTTACCCATGTTTGTGGACGCTGTACAACGGGGAGAAAAATCTGGAGTTTTCCGGGCTACAGAAAAACCTGATGTCACTGGTACACCGATTCCCCGCTTTGATTTATTAGAATTCAATGCTTATGATATGATGTCCGTGCAGTTTTCGCGGGGTTGTCCCTTCCAGTGCGAATTTTGCGACATCATTGTTTTATATGGACGCAAACCTAGAACCAAAACACCTGCACAACTTTTAGCCGAGTTAGATTATCTCTATGACTTAGGTTGGCGACGCGGTGTGTTTATGGTAGATGATAACTTTATTGGCAACAAACGTAATGTGAAATTGTTGCTAAAAGAGTTAAAAGTTTGGATGGAAGAACATCAATATCCGTTCAATTTTGACACAGAAGCTTCTATTGACTTGGCACAAGATCAAGAAATGATGGAGTTGATGGTTGATTGTGGTTTTAAAGCTGTATTTTTGGGCATTGAAACCCCAGATGAAGATAGTTTACAACTAACTAAGAAATTCCAAAATACTCGCAGTTCTTTAACTGAAGCTGTAGAAACAATTATCAGAACCGGTTTAAGACCCATGGCTGGGTTTATTATTGGTTTTGATGGTGAAAAAGCCGGTGCAGGCGATCGCATTGTTAGATTTGCCGAACTAGCAGCCATCCCTTCTACCACTTTTGCGATGTTACAGGCGTTACCTAATACCGCTTTATGGCATCGGCTCACCAAAGAAGGAAGACTGCGGGAAAACCAAGACGGGAACATCAATCAAACTACATTGATGAATTTTATTCCTACCCGTCCTCTGGAAGAATTAGCCAGGGAATATGTGGAAGCCTTCTGTGCTTTATATGACCCTGCTGCCTATTTAGACCGCACCTATCGCTGTTTTTTGATGTTAGGTTCTCCCAAATGGACAGCACCAGCAAAAACACCAGAATGGGTAGTTATTAGAGCTTTATTAATTGTCATTTGGAGACAAGGATTTAAACGGGAAACTCGCTGGAAATTCTGGCATCATTTCTTTAGTATCCTCAAGCATAATCCCAAGGTAATTGAACAATACGTTTCTACCTGCGCTCACATTGAGCATTTTATGGAATATCGGCAAATTGTCCGTGATGAAATCGAAAGTCAATTAGCTGAATATTTAGCCCAAGGTGCAGAAACACCTTATGTTATTGAGAAAGAAAAAGTAGTAGCTTAATAATATTCAGATCCCCGACTTCTTTGAGAAGTCGGGGATCTATGAGGGATCTATACCATTGACGGAGGGCTTATGACTCAAGTTTTGGAAAGTTCTTTGGGTTTAGCAATAGAAGAGCAACGTTTTTTCTGTGCAGGAGTAACTTGGGAAAGATTTCAAGTTATTCAAAAAAGTTTTGAAAATGTTCCAGGAGTGCGTTTATTTTATTGTCAGGACGTGCTAGAAATTGTGAGTATTGGTAAATTACATGAGTTGATTAGTTATTTAATTGGTTTGTTGTTAGGACAGTATTTTTTAGATCAGGAAATTGAATTTTTTCCTAGTGGTAGTTATTCGCAAATTATTCCGGGAATAGTTGAATATCAAGCTGATTTATCTTATTGTTTAGGAACTGATAAATCTAGACCAGATTTGTGTATTGAAGTTGTTGTTACCAGTGGTAGTCCGATTAAATTAGAAAAATATAAATTAATGGCAGTTCCCGAAGTTTGGTTTTGGGAAGATGGTACGCTTGCTGTTTACTATTTACAGTCAGCAGAATATGAGAAAGTTGTTAAAAGTGAGTTATTACCAGATTTAGATTTAAATTTATTCAATCGTTGTTTATTAATATCTTCTCCCTTGGAATCTGTTAAAGAATTTCGTCGCCATTTGGGAACAGAAGCAATTAAAAATTAAAAAATTCCTGTATTAAAATTGAGGCGACTGTAAAGCTAGAAGAGGAAAGAGTGCAAGTTTTAGTTTAGGGGTTTTTGGTGGGCAATGCCCACCCTACGTAATGATAGGCAAAGTTACGGTGAAAGTTGAACCTACTCCAATTTGACTATTAACTGTAATGTCACCTCCGTGGTCTTGAACGCACTGTTTAACGATTGTTAATCCTAAACCAGTACCAGGAATTATTCCTACATTTTCTCCCCGATGAAATGGTTGAAATAGTTGCTTTTGGTCTTTTTCTGTAATACCAATTCCTTGATCTTGAAATTTCAAAATTATGTCTTTTTCTTGTTTAATTAATTCAAAGAGGACTGTACCACCGGGAATTGAATATTTAATGGCATTATTGAGTAAATTACTGATAATGTGTTTTAATATAGTTTCATCCCCCAGGAATTCAAAACAGTGTTCGGAACTGGTAAAAATTAAGTTCAAGCATTTTTCTTGGGCAAATAATTGAGCTTGTTCTACTAATTCAGCGCATAATTTTTCTAAGTCGAGGATGTGTGGTTTGTAGGATAATTTACCTGAATCAGATTTACCAATTAATGAAGCTTCATCTAATAAATTTGATACATTTTTTATGGCTTTACGGATAAGTTGTAAATGATTTATTCTTCCATCATTTGTCAGTTCTTCATCATACTTTTGCAGTAATCCCGCTGCTAGGAGAATGGTATTTAAAGGATTACGAATATCATGGGAAAGCATAGTCACAAATTCAGATTTAAGCTTATTAATTTCTTGGGATTTTAAGAGTTCTGTAGTTTTTTTTTCGATTTGAGTTTCTAAGGTTTGATTGACTACACGTAATTTTTCTAAACATTGTTTACGCTCTATAGCATATCTGCACGAACGCACTAGTTCATCTGGATTTACGTGTCTTTTGACTAGATAATCTTGCGCTCCTTCTCTAACTGCTTCAATGGCTAATTCTTCATCATTTGTGTTAGTGAGAACTATGATAGAAATGCTAGGATCTTTCTCGATTAACTTTGGTATGGAAGATAATCCTTCGCTGTCAGGAAGAGTTAAATCTAACAGAATTATGTCGTACTTTTCGTTGTCTAATTTATTAATTCCTTCTCCAAGTCTTTGGACATGACATAAACTAAACTTTTGAGATTTTGTGAGTTTAATAAACTCTTGTAATAACCTGGCTTCGGCTAAGTTATCTTCAATTAAGAGAATTTTGCGCGGGGAGATTGTAGTCATAATTTCGGGGTTTAACCTTTTGCAAGTTCTGAGTAAGATAGACTTGTTTTAGTGGGTATTGCCCAGCCTACGTATATTTAAAAAATTAAATATTATTCTTAGATATCCTGATTATTCTAATGGTAAGGTCGCGGTAGAGAACCAAAATTCCTCTATACTTTTGATGATTTGGAATAGCTGATTGAGGTTACGAGGTTTGGTAATGTAGCAGTTAGCGTGTAAGTGATAACAACGAAAAATATCATCTTGATTTTTTGAAGTTGTTAATATGATGACGGGAATGGATTTTAATCGAGGATCAGATTTAATTTCTTCTAATACCTCTATGCCATTTTTTTGAGGTAAATTCAAATCCAATAAGATTAAGTCAGGGCGTAGTGCGTTAGCATATTCTCCTTCTTGACGGAGATAATTTATAGCTTCTACACCATCCCTAACTGTGACTACTTGATGGGGTAAGGAGATGGTTTTTAATGCTTCTTGAATGAGACGGACATCAGCTTTATTGTCCTCCACCAGAAAGATTGTTTTGTGTGTTCCTGCCATTTTGACGTTCATGATCACGGCCTCTGATGGGAATCGTAAAGTAAAAAGTTGCCCCTTGGCCATCTTGAGACTCTACCCAAATTCGCCCCCCATGACATTCGATAATTTTTTTACAAATTGCTAAACCCATTCCTGTACCAGAATATTCATCTCTAGTGTGTAGACGTTGAAAGATGATAAAAATGCGATCGCCAAATTGCGGATCTATACCAATTCCGTTATCTTTAATTGAGAATAACCATTCATCTTCTAGTCTTTTCGCCCCAACATGAATTTTTGGTGGTTGACTACTGTGGAATTTGATCGCGTTACCAATAAGATTCAAAAATAGCTGAATTAATTGTGTTTCATTAGCCATGACTGCGGGTAAGGGATCATAGGTAATGATTGTGCCAGTTTCAGTAATGCGTTGATGTAAATTCTTCAAAACTCGATTTAAAGCTGTTTCTACTGGCGTGACTTGAAAAGCAACTCCTAATGTATCTACTTTAGAGTATGCGAGTACGTCATCAATTAACGTCTGCATTAAACTTACACCTTCGACGACATAACCAATAAACTCTTTTCCATCTGCGTCTAGTTCTGGGATATAACGCATTTCCAAGAGTTGCACATAATTGGCTACTTGATTTAGTGGTTCTTGCAAATCATGGGAAGCGACATAGGCAAATTTTTTCAATTCTGCATTAGAACGTTGTAAATTTTGGGCTAATTGGGCTAATTCATCAGCTTGACGTAAGACAATATTGATGATTGATTTTCGTAATTCCAATGCAGCTTTAATTTCTACATTTTGCCAAGGTAAAGATGTTAATTGAACTATTTCTTTCCATAAGTCAAATGATTTGCGGGGAGATAATCGGACATTTCCTTCAGATTGATCAACTGAAAAAGCTTGATGAGGATTTCCACCCCAATTTACAGTTTGAATTATTTCTGGTCGAAACCACAATACATAATTTTGCTTAGAAATGGGAATAGCTAATAAACCACTAGCGACATTTTTAAAACTAATCGCATCTGGATACATACTCGGTAAAGAATCTGTGGAAAATACCTCATCTTTTACATTATTTTTCAGCCATTCCACTAAAAAATTTAGTTCTTCTTCTGTGGGAGTATTTCCAATTAGGGTATACTTGCCACCAAAATACACCGCTGCACCTTCAGCATTAGTTAAATCCAGCAGATTTAGTTGATTTCTGACTAAACCATCAATAAAGTTATCTTCTTGAGACATATATTCAACCAACGATGATTGAACTTGTTTTAAATTTATCTGATAGTCGTAGTCTTCTGTTTCTTCTTTTCCAGAAATTTCTGAAAATATGATTCTCCCTAAAAATTCACAAGCTTTCCGTAATTCATAGGAAACAAATTTGGGTGCTTGGTGATGACAAGCAATTAAACCCCAAAGTTTGTTATCCTTAATTAAGGAGATTGTCAAAGATGCACCCACGCCCATATTATGTAAATAATCTATATGACATGGTGCAGCACTTCTGAGAATGGAATTCGTTAAATCAATAGGTTTTCCACTAACTGGGTTAATTTTGGGAAAAAGTTCGGCTGATAATTGAAAGTTTGTATCGGGAATAACTCTAATAGAGTTTTCTAAAAATAGCTGTCGCGCTGGCCGAGGAATATCTGATTCTGGATAATGTAAACCTAAATAAGGTTCTAAAATATCTATTTTTTCTTCAGCAATTACAGAACCATGTCCATCATCAGCAAATTTATATAACATTACTCTGTCAAATTCGGTCATTTTGCGAATTTCTTGCACAATGATTTGACTAAAATCGTGGAAGCTTTTACTTTTTTCTAACCGATTAACTGAGGCTTGAGCTAAATGATAAAAACTTAAAAAGGGAATATTTTCTTGAGATGCAGTAGGTTCTAATTCTAAGATAAGAAACCCTTGAGAATTACGATAAAAAGTGGCATCAAATACTGTATATTCATCTCCTTGCTTCTTAATCCAAATTTTAGTAGGATTAATAAAATCAAGGTTCTCTTCCGATAACCAAAACTTAATTTTTTGGATTTGGTAAGGATCTAGTATATCTTCTAATTCCTGTTGCACCATATCTTCTGGAGATATGCCAAAAGTGCTGAAAGTATTTTGACTAATTTGTAATATTTGTAAATCTGGCTCTTTTAAGACCAACAAAACCCCATGTGGTTGAATTTCACTAACCAAATGTATTGGTGCTTCTTTTAAGCTGTTGATATTAACATACTGCTGCTTGACATTGATATCCATAAAGTCTTTCCTCCATGATTCTGGAGTCCAAAATATGTATGTAGCTTTACATCTAAATTCCTCACACCTGTAAAAATTCTTTTTGATTTAGTAGCTTTGATAATAGCAAAGCCTAAAGTTGTATTTACTTTCATACTTTATTCTTACATAGTTTCACTATTCATTCCCTTATATATAGATAAGAAATGTAAAAATTTTCATGATTAAAGCTACAGTATTTGTGTACATATATTAAGAAAAAGCAGAATTTAGGTGTAGATGAAACCAAGTATAAATTTAGGTGTAGATGAAACCAAGTATAAATTTAGGTGTAGAGACGTTCCATGGAACGTCTCTACTCTTAATCACCAACATCCAGAAAAAGATCAGAATTTAGATCAAATCCAAGAACTAAACCACATCCGCATTCTATAATCATCAGGAGATATGGGTAAACCTAAATAAATAGGCATCCAGAAAATAAAGGCAGCAATAATTATAAAAGTTATAGTTACCCCTACAACCCGTAATGAGCGATAATAACTCAGCAGACACTGATCAACAAACCAAGCGATCGCTATAAATGTAAAGACAACCGCAGACATATAATGGTAGATAAAAGTACACCTTGTTACCTCTACCCAAGGAAGGATATTAGCTCCATAATTTATGACTAGAAATAAACCAATCCAAGTATCAAGACTGAGATTTTCAGGGATAAATAACCGATTTTTTTCTATTGCCGGCATAGCAATTTTCATTATTACCATCCCAATTAGAAAGATCATAGCAGCTAAACCAAACCACCATAAAAATGGATTACCTATCGCATGAACATCATAAATTATCTTACCTGCACCACTAGGTAAAGGTGGTCCGAATACAGGTAAGCTATCATGAATACTTTGAGTAGTTTCATAGAAATAAGCCATTGGTCGAGTTAATAATGGCCATTTATACCATGCTGCACAATAAGGATGAACACTAGGACTATTACCACCTAATTGGAGATGAAAGTGTAAGATTTGTTTATGAACTTCAATAAATCCATATCTTTTGTCAAGTTGGAGATGAGGAATCCAAATCAGACTATAAATAACTGCGGGAATAATTCCTAAATAGGAAAACATTTGCCAAATATTTAATTTAGTCAGATTTTGCAAAGGTGTTTTTATGGTAACAACTGGGGAATTATTTGAGTGATCAAAAAAACGTAAATAAGAAAATAATGGACTGCGGGATGTATGATCAAAAGATTGTAACCAGCGAATTATCCAAGCTGCTATCCATAAACCATAAGCACCACAGAGAAACCATAAACCGTTCCATTTTGTGCCAATAGAAGCCCCAAAACTTACACCAGAAAGAATTAACCAAAACCAACGTTTTTGCTGATCTAATGCTAATAATAATAACCATTGTCCTAATAAGCCAAAAATAACTATATATACATTACTTAAAGCATAACGAGATTCTACTAAAAATAAGCCATCACAAGCTGTAAAAAATCCGGCTAATAAAGCAAAACGATGACGATAACTAAATTGATAAGTTAATAAAGTAACTACTACGGGAATCAATGAACCAATGAGAGCATTTACCCACCGATAATTCCAAGGGGACAATAAAGAACCTGTAAGACTATTTACAGTATCTCGGCCAATGGGAATATGACTACTAATCCAAATACCCAACCCAATCATATATTGACTTAGCGGGGGATGAGCATTAAAAAATGGTGTATGGGTAAGATAATTATTGCCAAATTTAGCAAAATAGACTTCATCGAATACTAAAGTATTAAATCGGCTTAGTCCCCAAAAACGCAAGCTAAATGAAAGCAGAAATATGCCTATTATTCCTAATCGAAACCAAGTTTTTTTCATGATGTTCTTCAGATATTTTTGAAAAAACTAACAATAAAAATAGAGTTATACCAATTTTATGTGAGGTTGCGCCAAATAAATGTAGAGACGTTCCATGGAACGTCTCTACAAATAAAAATAAAGCGCATCTTCATCCAGAAACGGTATTAGATCCCCGACTTCTTTAAGAAGTCGGGGATCTTGTTGTCCACAAATATAGAATAATAGCTCTAATACAGTCAGAAAACTTAATTTACTATGGCACAATTAGAGCGATTGGTAAAAATGGCAGAAGATGAACTTACGGAGTATAGCACTGATGCCCGCAAAATGGAAAAACTCCGCCGCAAGATTGGTTTATCTGTATCATTAGCGGAACAGAGGCAACTAAAAGCAACATTATTAGCTACAATGCCATCTAGTAAAATTGCAGAAGTTGTGGAGGAGCAAAGACAAGCCGTGGCCTTGCCATTTTGGGGAATTGCTGGTTTGGGTTTGCTACTTGGGATTTCTCTAAATCAACCCATTGGCTTATTAGCAGCTATAGGGGGGACCGTAGTTGCTTTTAGGATTCAAAAATGGGGTTGGCAATTACAGGCAAATCGTCTATTATTACGGACATTAGAAGATATTGAAACCCGGATTTCTCAACCTAGTAGTTAAGTACAAACAACGGATTAATTAAGGAGATAGCAGTTATGACCAAGTATGATTATATTTTTCAATCGAAAGAGACAATCAAAGAATCATTGAATAAACAAGAAGCAGTAGCAGCAATTGCTGTGATTACAACAATAGTTGATTCGGGGACTGAAGATATAGATGCGGAAAGTTTAGCTGATATTCTTTGGGAATTTGAGATATTTGATGAATACTCAGAAGAAGAAATGCTAGAAACAGTGGATAGACTTGTAGAAATTGCCGAAGAAGCTGGATTAGGTTCTTTGTTTAATGCTGCTAGTGCGGGGATTTCTGATGAAGTAGTTTTAGATGGTTTTGCGGCTGGAGTGATTATGCTTTTAGATGCAGAAAATATGATTATTCCTGCTAATAAAAAGGTTTTTCTGAAACAATTACAAAAAGCTTTAGAACTGGATGATGAAGAAGCAGAAGAAATTATTAAAGAGGTAATTGACTCCATAGAAGCAGGAGATGAGGAAGAATATCTAGATGAAGAATATGAAGCTGTAATCTTGAATGAATCGGGTGAACAATTTTATCAATCACCCTTGGGTAACTTTATAGTTCCTGTTCCTCTGGATTCTGAACAGGGTGGAAAAATTCAAGCTGAAGAAGGAATGGTGAGCTTTTCTAATGATATTGGCACTTTACTCAGAATTGATTATTATCCTCTCACTCTAGAACAGATTGATGATCTAGAATCCCAAGAAGATGAAACATATCTTCAATCTGTTCTTGTCAATAAATATGTCCCCCAGGCAATTATTTCTCAAGTTCCTAGTGCTGAAGTCAAGTATACAGAATATTTGGAAGATACTTTGGAAACATCTTACTATGTATTAGTAAATATGCCCAAAGGTTCAACTATATCTAAGCATGAAAATAACGGCAATGGGATCAGATTAGATGCCTATAGAGGATTATTATCCTTTGTCAATAATGAATGTTTGTATATAGTTAGTAGTCAACGCAGCTTTGTAAATGGTGAACTACCTGGTTCAGTCAAACAAGAGGCTGCGAAAATGAAACAAACTATTTTAGATTTTGTTAGCACAATTGAATTTGCCTAAATCTAAATTTCTGAGGTATACGGCCTCCTGGTTGCAAGTGCTGCGCCTCTGCCTCTATCTTTTGGTATATTAGCGATCGCATCGGACACCAATTGCGAGAAACTAAGAACAGGTTTATTGACAATAAGGAGAATCTCATGGCTTGGACTCAAGTTTTAGCTGCTAATGCACTGACTACTGGTACGCGGGAAGTAGTCAAAGTAGGCGATCGCAAAATCCTACTGTTAAACCACGAAAACCAGCTTTATGCTGTAGATAATACCTGCCCTCACTTAAAAATGTCCTTGAAAAATGGGAAAATCGAAAATGGGGCGATAGTTTGTCCCTTCCACCGCAGTGCATTTGACTTGGGTAATGGTGAAGTAAAAACCTGGTGTCCGTTTCCACCCGTAGTTGGTAAATTACTGTCAATGGTTTCCTCAGAAAAAACTTTGCCAACCTATCCCCTCAAAGTGGAAGCAGGCAACATTTTAATTGACGTACCAGCATAATAGCAGAATTGATCACAGTTCTCTGTAAGGTTGAAATGTAGGGTGGGCATTGCCCACCATAATCATGATATTATGAGTATTGCCAAGCCTACGTAATATTTCAAGTTCCATGTAATGTCTCTACAACTTAACTAATTTCTGAATATTTAGTAATCATTGTTTTCACATTTAGTAAATGTTCTTCAATAATTTTGGGAATTTCGGTATTGGTTTCAATGATTAATTCACCAATGGTATTATTAGCAATTTCATTAATAGTATCAATTAAAAGATTTGGCATAGTAATATTGGCTTCAGCAATCTGTTTAATGGTAGCTTTGGGGTTATCTTGCTCAAGAATAGCTTTTAAAACTTGAATTTCATGACCTGGAAGATGTGCTAAGAAATTATGCCACTCTGTGGGTAAATTGCCCCTATCATTATCTTTTCTATCAACTATATCCAATGGTTCTAATAATTCATCAAAAGGAAATAACTCTAGATAATTTTCGTCATTTTCAGATAATGCTGAGGAATCAATTGTTTCTACTTGTTGAAGTAATTCCCAAACTTGATTTTGCAATAAATCCCGTTCGTCTTGTAAGACAGAAATTTGATTTTGCAGTTGATTGACTTCAGATTTTTGTTCTAGTGTTTTGTTTTGTAAAGAATTGAGAGTATTTTCCAGATTAATTTTAGTTGTATTTGTCTGGCTTAGTAAATCATTTTGTTTGGCAATTTCCAATTCTTGATTTTGAACTTCTATTCTCAATTCATAAAGCTTTTCCTCTAGTTGTGGTTTAAGTCTTTCTAACAGAATTACATCATTTTCTAGTTCTTTTTTCTGATATTTAAGTGTATCAAGTTGAGGTTGGATTTGGTTAATTTCAGCACGAGATGAGTTACAATTTAATTCTAATTTTCGCTTTTGTATAATCAGATTATTGCAACTGTTATTCAGTTCTATATTACTGTTATCTAAGTTTTTAAATTCGATTTTTAGATTATTTACTTCAGCTTCAATTTGCTTTTTTTGAGCAGCAAATGTACCTATATCTCTATGTAAACTATCCCTTTGACTCCGACAATCTCCAATTTGGTTTTCTAGTTGCTGAGTTTCTGTATCTAATAAATTTCTATATTCTTCTAATTGGTTTATTTCTCTGAGAATACGGGATTTCAATCCTTCTATGTCCCGAATGCGTCTCTGGAGAGAACCAATCATCCTCATTTCATCAATTCTCCGCCGTTTATCAACAAGAAATGCGGCTGCATAAGTAGCCAGGATTGTAATTATTCCGGTGAGAAAAGCTTTAGAAAAATCCCAGTTGGGAACAAGGCTTAAACCAAAACTAACACTAAAGGCAGCTATACCTAAAACAACTTGATAATTAACAATTACTGGTTGCATTTTGCGAGGTTTTAGTGTGGTTAAGCTGTTAGCATTATTAGTAATTAACGTCATTATGCCTCACATTTTTATTTGTAAATATACATTTATAATTAGGAGTAGGGGCGTATTGCAATACGCCCGTACTGCAATACGGGCGTACTGCAATACGTCCGTAATGCAATACGCCCGTACTGAACCACGAAGGCACGAAGGACACGAAGGAAGGAGTAAGAAGGAAGAAGAGTAAAAGTTATGGATAGCTTTTACCATAAGTTTTGGATATTATTCAAGTGATACAGCTATAATTGATTTTGATCATGAGTCTGGAGTAAGATTTTTATTCTCACCAAATACAGCTAAATCTGCTTTTAAAAAGTCAATAAACTGCCTTGCAGTTCTGCCAGAACGGCCATTATGACGAGTTGCCCATTGTAAAGCTTTAAATTCTAAATCTTCAGCAGAAATATTGATATTTGCTGCTAAATGCTGGACTATTTGTAAATAGGTTTTTTGATCTGCGGCTTCAAAGGTTAATGTTAGACCAAAGCGATCGCTAAAAGACAACTTCTCTTGCATTGTATCCCAACTATGAACTTCATTGTTATCCTTGGGATCTGGTCTATCAGTAAAATATTCCCGAATTAAGTGCCGACGGTTAGAAGTAGCATATACAACTACGTTTTCCGGTCTAGCAGTTATATTTCCTTCCAAAACTACTTTCATTGCTTTAAAAGTATCATCATCTTCTTCAAAGGAAAGATCATCTACAAAAATAATAAATTTCTGGGGAACTCCTCGCAACAATTCAACAATTTTGGGTAAATCTGGCAATTCTAACTTAGACACTTCTATTAAACGCAGGTTTCTATGACTGTACTCATTTAATAGAGCTTTAATTAAAGAAGATTTACCTGAACCACGACTACCATACAATAATACGTGCAGTGCTGTTTCTCCCGACAATAAAAACTCTGTATTTTTCACTAAAGCATCTTTTTGCCACTCGTAACCTACCAATGTAGACAGTTTGACCAAATCGGGGTAAGGAATACCAACTAACTGCCCATTTTGCCAACGAAAAGCCCGATATTGGGCAAATAAACCAATTCCATGTTGCCGATAATAGGCAGCTAAATCTTCTACAGCATCACCCCAATTTTCTAACTGAGGAATAGATGCCATTAAACCCGTTTCTATCCCTACAGATTCAGGTTCTCGATACCAGACGACAGGGGAAATAGGTAAATGAGTTGCCATTTGCACCCACTCGCTCAAAACTGCACTATTACATTCATATAAACTTTGCAATACTTGTAAATCATGTTGCACAGCTACTAGTAACGATGAGGCTAATTTGCTAGAATTGTGCTGTTGCGCCAATTTACTAAAAGGATTATCCGCAGTGAGAATTTGCTTAATCAGATATTCTTCCCAGGTTTGATGACTGCTGGCTAAAGCTAGGAAATAACTACCATAAGCTTGGAGGCAATCCCGCCCATCTGCATCAGTATAACGGATAGTTTGTAATAAATTAAGAAAGGTTCTGCCTACATCGCTTTCCAGGACAGATTGGTACAGTAAAAGGGAGGCAGCCTGGCGTTGTAGAAATTGAACTGCTGTATAAGATGTGGTATTTGCCGTAAGCATTGCTAGATGATCCATCAACTGGGTAAATTCTCTCTCACCATGAATTTAAGTATAATGGACATCTGCGTAAAATAATATAGAACCTTTCCTAACTTCTTCTTTCTTCCTTCTTCTTTATTTCTTCGTGTTCTTCGTGCTTTCGTGGTGCAG
>JAKOGY010000008.1 GCA_028658405.1 Dolichospermum sp. ST_sed8
CACGAGGGATTTTAATCCCTGTGGTATGTTACAATTAAATTGTGAGTAAGAACAAAAAACATCTATGTGTTGAAGCATCCTAGTACGGAGAAATCCCGGCTCATAAGAAACAACGGTTAGGTTCAAGCCCTAACGGCAGTATGACTTGAAAGAGCGAGCAATGGCAGAGTGTGGAGCGTACCAAGTCTTGGCTTAGTGATGGATTCACAAAAACAATAAAAGTAAGCGCAATTTCAACACCTTGATTGGCAGTTGTTTTGAGCGTCTAGGCGGCGTTTGGCGGTCGCAGCGAGATAAGATTAAACTGAACTCTTAATCTAATTCTGTCAGTAAAATCTCAGTGGCTGTTTTCCCTGAGAGTGTCAAATATCTCAAGTAACGATAAGTTCCTTCTTCTCGTTTTCTCTCGTTCCCAGTCTCTGACTGGGAATGAATTCTAGAAGTCTCTGACTTCATAAGAAGACTCCACAAAAAAGATTATCCAATCTTGTGGGATGGGCATCTGGTCCCTCCTGATATCATTAGCAGGCAAGATGCCTGCACCACAAGAAATTTTGGGATATTTTCTTATTTGGAAGGCAGAGCCTTAATGATCGCATTCCCAGTCAGAGACTGGGAACGAGGTTAATTATGCTAAGTGCATAAAAATCATTTTGAGCAGTTGGGCACGAGTAAAAGGTTTAGTTAAATATCCCGAAGCACCGACAAATCTAGCTTTTACCTTATCTATAATCCCCTTATTGCTAGTTACAAAAATAATGGGAATAGTTTTAAACATGGAATTATTGCGGATAATACGACATAGTTCATAACCATCAATTCCTGCCATATTTAAATCCAGTAAAATCAGATCAGGTTTATGTCGAATAATTGACATTACCGCTTTCACAGGTTCATTAATAGTCACCAAAGTAAAATTCTCATCTTCTAAATAACGGCTGATTTCCTTGAGAATTGTGGGACTATCATCTACAGAAATAATTTTGTAAGTCTTTTGCGTAGTTTTCGTATTTAGATTGACTTTTTGAGAATCGGCATCTATGTTATTATCAACAGCTAAGAGTGAAAAATCCTCTGGAGGTAACTCAGCGATATCTGGTACTAATTGCTGAACTGCTACATTATTCTCAGAAATAATTGGAGTTTCTGGAGAAGTATCTTTACTTGGTTCTACATCCGAAACTAATAATTTACCTCTAATTAATTCTGTGCTATCTTCAGAAAATAGTAATGAACTACCACAGGTTTTTGGCAATTTATCAAATGGAGGATCTGGCTCATGTAATACTATAGAACCCTTAACAATATAGGGGTATAAACTTAGTGCTAATTGCAATTCATCTTGATTCATGATAATCGCTAGATGACGCAAGCTAAAACCCTTCATCCAATTGGTGATATTCTCTTTTAGGGGTGGTAATCTTTTATCCTGAAATTTGCTACTAACTAATAAATAGGGACGCTGATAGGGAGAAGATATATATCTACCAAGATACCGCCAATTTTGTAACTGATTTTGACATTTTTCAATAATATCAGTAACATCTAATTGAGAAAATTCAGTCAGATTATCCAGTGATTCTGTTAGTTCATAAGTGCCTGTTTTGATGAGGATAAATGATTCAATTACCTCTTTAACCAATTCTTGAATAAGTAATGTTGCTTGCTCCCGAAGAAGATGTTGTTCCGTGACAAGCCAATTAATCGCTTCATATTCTGGAAGTTGGTTTGGTAAATGATTATTATCTTCAGGCTCAAATACCAAGCGCATTTGTACACGCACTTCATTATCTACGAGAGGAATTTGTTGATGGAGACGACGCATCTGTCGTTCTAATCTATCAAAAGGTTCTACTGAATGAGTTGCATAGAGAATCTTTCCTTGTTCTATATATATCAACCAAGTTACAGAGTTACTATATGCTTGTAAACAGGTAGTTTCATAACAATTGCTTAATTGTCTTAATAAACCTTGGGGAGATAATTTGGTAAAAGAGCCAGTATTTTTCATATTTTTACAATTTTTTTGGCGGATAAATCAACATAGTATTGGAAAAGATTAAATATCAGGCTGCAATCTGATCTCACCGGGAAATATGGTCATGTTCACAAGTTATTAAATTATGAATATCAGTCAGTAACTCAGGGAACTAAGCCACCGAGCTTCTCGAATACCACGAAGTCCTATGAATTTATTTACCTAAAGACAGAGGAAATCCCACATAGAATCTTTGAAAATTTATGGAGGTAAATTTATATATTGATTATTACATCAGAAAAGCAACTCAACAGACTGGAGAATCTAGGTAAAAAACTAGTAGTCTGTCAAGAACTAATTGACGGGTTCATTTGTCGCCATTTTGATTCTTCCTTCTTCCTTCGTGTCCTTCGTGCCTTCGTGGTTCGTTTCTTATCCGTCAAAATTTATTTGACAGACTACTAGGACTTCACGCTGTTTGACTCGATGACTCCTAACTTAGTAACTCCTAAATTTTCTCATTTTAACTTTAGCAAAGTTCAATTATGACAGACACTTGACAATAAGTAAGATTAAATGTCCTCATAAATCACCAGTGACTAAGTAGTGATGAGAAGTAGGAGAGACATTTGGTGAATTTACCCCAAATTAAGATCTTTACTGAAAAACTCAAGTATCTTCGGTAAAATACCATTATTTTAGTCATACTAACGCCAGATAACTATATACTTTAGAGTAAAAGGAAAATAAAACTTTGAATTATAACATAACACAAGAAGTTATGATTGATACATTTAATCTTGACGAAGTTGTAGAATTTGCGGAAAATCCCGAACCACGTTGTCCATGCGTGCTATTGCTAGATACCTCTGGCTCAATGCAAGGGGAACGAATCGAAGCTTTAAATCAAGGTTTGTTAAGTTTAAAGGATGAACTAGTCAAAAATTCCCTAGCATCTAGAAGGGTAGAGGTGGCAATTATTACATTTGATAGTAATGTCAATGTCGTGCAGGACTTTATCACTGCCGATCAATTTAACCCTCCCATTCTCACAGCCCAGGGTTTAACAATAATGGGTTCGGCAATTCATAAAGCATTAGATATTATTCAAGAGCGCAAATCCCAATATCGCACTAATGGGATTGCTTATTACCGTCCTTGGGTGTTCATGATTACCGATGGTGAACCCCAAGGTGAAACTGATTCAACATTGGCACAAGCTTCCCAAAGACTGCAAGCAGATGAGTCTAATAAACGTGTAGCTTTCTTTACGGTGGGCGTAGAAAATGCAAATATGAGCCAATTAAGTCAAATCGCTGTGCGTAGTCCCTTGAAATTAAAAGGATTGAACTTTATTGAGATGTTTGTTTGGCTATCCGCCAGTATGTCAGCCGTATCCCATTCTCAGATAGATGAACAGGTAGCACTACCACCAATTGGTTGGGGATCTGTTTAATAAAAATTACAGCTTGTTGTTTAAACTGAACTAGCTGTGGAAAACAAATTATATGAATACATCAAAACAGATTTCTCAATGGCGGATAGTAGCTGCATCTGTATGCGGAACTAGTCACTCCAAAAACCAGCAACTTTGTCAGGATGCTCACCATTGGCAGCTATTGGCAAATAATGTATTGGTGATAGCAGCAGCAGATGGTGCGGGTTCGGCTAAACTAGGAAAGGTGGGATCAATGATTGCGGTAGAAACGGCAATAGAACATCTTTCTCGCCAAGAGATTACAAATGATACCCTTGCTAATGATGATGTTTTGCGTTATTTGCTAACTGATGCCATGTTAGTAGCCCGCAATGCTATAGAAACTGAGGCGGATGTTTGTAATCATCAACCTCAAGATTTAGCAACTACCTTAATTCTCATGATTGCGACACCAAAAATTGTCGCTGTAGCGCAAATTGGTGATGGTTTGGCTGTAGCTAGGAATAGTAGGGGCAACCTGATAGCGTTAACCATCCCTAGTAATGGTGAATATATCAATGAAACGACTTTTTTAACATCTGTTAATGCTGTGGAGACAGCACAAATTAAAATATGGCGGGAAGAGATTGTGAATGTTGGTGTTCTGACTGATGGTTTGCAGATGTTAGCTTTGAATATGATTATTGGTGAACCTCACAAACCTTTCTTTTTACCATTATTTGAGTTTGTCGCCAATGCTGAAGATAGAATATTAGGAAAAGAACATTTAATGAGGTTTTTAAGCTCTGAGAAGATTACCCAGCGGACTGATGATGATTTAACCCTAATTTTAGCTGCATTTATCAACTCATAAGTTTTTGTAATTAGGGATTAAAAACAGCGTGGTGTTAGCCATCTTCTTAATTTTTTGAACTTTTGACTGATTCCAATCACCTCCTATAACCTTAATTCTTCCATGCAGGTACTACGTCGTCTTCCCAACCCGGAAATTCTCAACCTCTCTATCAGTGTGGGGCATGGTGGTGAAGCTTGTATCTATGCAGTGCCATCGGATCATAATTTAGTAGCGAAAATCTATCACAAACCAACGATCTCTTATGCCCAAAAACTGCGGGCGATGCTTGCTAATCCCCCAGTCAATCCGACGGACAATTTAGGACATATTGCCATTGCTTGGCCGCAGGAGTTGTTGCAGTCGGCAGATGGTAGCGGTATGATTGTTGGGTTTGTGATGCCCAGGATTCGGGGAATGCGGCCAATTATGGATTTTTATAATCCAGGTATTCGCCGACAAAATTGCCCAAAATTTAATTATCAGTATTTATTGCGGACTGCCCGCAACCTAGCAGCGGCTTTTGCGGCTTTGCACGCCAGCCATTACTGTATTGGTGATGTGAATGAGTCGAATATCTTGGTTAGTGATACGGCTTTGGTGACGTTGGTAGATACAGACTCATTCCAAGTGACCGAACCATTAGAGAATGTTGTTTATCGTTGTTCTGTGGGTAAGCCTGAATATACGCCTCCAGAATTACAGAATAAAACTTTTGCTGACTATGACCGGGAAATTTCTCATGATTTGTTTGGGTTGGCAGTGCTGATTTTCCAATTGTTAATGGAAGGAACGCATCCGTTTTCTGGGATATTTCAAGGTGGGATCGAACCTCCGACTTATCAGGGGCGGATACTTTCTGGCCATTTTACCTATAGTCAAAAGAAACAGGTTCCCTACTTGCCAACTCCTATTTCTCCGCGTTGGGATCTACTTCATCCCAGCTTACAGGATTTATTTGTGCGTTGCTTTGAAGAAGGTCATGACAATCCTAGCTTACGCCCTAACGCTCAAAATTGGTTGTCGGCATTAACGACGGTGGAGCAGAGTTTGGTAACTTGTCCGGCTAATCCCCAGCATCTCTATCATAATCATTTGGATAAATGTCCTTGGTGTGAACGGACTAGACGATTAGGTGGGAGAGATCCATTTCCTTCAGTATCAGCGATCGCTTCTAAACAACATCTACAACCACGGGAAAAACCTAAATCTAAACGTCGCTATATTCCTACTCCACGGATTACCCAGCCATTCAGAGCAAATTCTCCAGTATATCATTGGCAACCAATTTCTAACCAGCAGGTTTATTCTGTTCCCTCTCGTCAAAAATTAAACCCAAAGGTATATGGTGTGATTTTTGGTGTGGTGGGATTGGGTCTTTTGGGCTGTTTAGATGTAATGATTAAATTTACCCGTCCTTTTGTTTCCCAAAATCCTTACACTCAACAAAGTTTGATGCCTCGTTTTGTTAATCAAGCTCCTAATCTCACAAATCTTTCTTTTGCGGATTACTATCAGCGCGGTGATACTGCTTATCAACAGCAAGACTATCAACAAGCAGTTGTCAATTTCACTGAAGCTCTTAAAAAGAATCCCCAATCTGCTAAAAGTTATGTAAATTTGGGTAATGCCCAATACAATTTGAATGATTATGAAGGCGCATTAGCTAATTATAATAAAGCTTTAAAGCTAAATTCTCAAGAAGTTAAAGCTTATATAAATCGCGGTAATGCTTATTATATGATAGCTGACTATAGTAATGATCCTGATAAAGAATATAGACAAGCGATCGCTGATTTTACTACTGCTATCAATATAGATGAAAATGATGCGGAAGCTTATATCAGAAGGGGTATTGTTCGATTTGAAATTAACAAATACATCAATAATTCTTTTCAGGAATACCAAAAATCAATTGCCGATTTTACTAAAGCAATTAAACTCAATGCTTCTAAAGTAGATGGTTACTTTCAACGGGGTTTAGTTCGTTATCAAATTGCTCAATATAGCAATAATTACGCGGCAGAATATAAACAAGCGATCGCTGATTTTACGGAAGCATTAAAAATCAATCCCCGATTGGCTAAAATTTATCTGAAACGTGGTATGGCTTACTATGAACTAGCACAATATGGAGCAGGTATATCTGATAAAAACCATTTTCAAGCAGTTTCAGATTTAAAAACAGCCGCTAAAGTTTCTCTAGAGGAAAATGATATGGATAATTATCAACTGTCTCTCAGTAGCATTTGTATTGTAGTCGCTAATAAATGTGACAATTTATTGTCTAACTCAATCCTAACTAGAAAAAGTAATTGATATATTGGGGGTAAGGAGTCAGGAGTCAGGAGTCAGGAGTCAGGAGGAAGAAGAAGGAAGGAGGAAGAAGAAGGAAGGAGGAGGAAGAAGGAAAGAGGAGGAAATACCTGTCTTGTTTCGTGAATTTTGTACTTCATTCAACCCACATTATACTATAGTAATTTTAATCATAAAAATAAATATCCCTGATTTCTTAGTGAAGTCAGGGATATCCATTTTAACTATTATTATTTAGCTCTTTTTAGCGGTTTAGATTATTTTGACTCCTGCTAGAAATATTTTACAGATAAAATATCTTAGTTTATTTGTTCTTTATCATTTTCTAGAAATTTACAGTTAAATTATATTTATCTACCTAATAAAGAGAAAGAAAAATTATTAAATTCTTTTTTCATCATTGTGTATTCTCTTCATTTCGCTCAGTTTAAATTATAACCCACCTGCAAATCTTTGAGGTAACTACATGAAAGCAGTAATTTTAGCAGGAGGTCTGGGTACAAGGTTAAGTGAAGAAACCAGTATCAGACCCAAACCAATGGTTGAAGTTGGTGGTAAGCCAATTCTCTGGCACATCATGAAGACTTATTCTGCTCACGGTATTAATGATTTCATTATCTGTTGCGGTTACAAAGGGTATGTCATTAAAGAATACTTTGCTAACTATTTTTTACATATGTCAGACGTGACATTTGATATGCGCTTTAATCAAATGAATGTTCATTCTGGATATGCTGAACCTTGGCGCGTCACCTTAGTAAATACAGGTGATAATACAATGACAGGTGGACGTTTAAAGCAAGTTCGTGAACATATTGGCAATGAAACCTTTTGTTTTACCTATGGTGATGGTGTAAGTAATATTAATATTACAGAATTAATTAAATTCCATAAAGAACAAAAGACATTAGCAACACTCAGCGCGGTACAACCAGCAGGAAGATTCGGGGCAATTTCTCTAGGACAAGAACAAACTAAAATTACCAGTTTTAAAGAAAAACCCGAAGGTGATGGTGCTTGGATTAATGGTGGTTATTTTGTCCTAGAACCACAAGTAATTGATTTTATTGCTGATACATCAACAGTGTGGGAGAAAGAACCATTAGAAAAGTTAGCTGATTTAGAACAATTATCTGCTTACAAACATGATGGTTTTTGGCAACCAATGGACACATTAAGAGATAAAAACTATCTAGAGGAGCTATGGAAAAGCGGTCAAGCTCCTTGGCAAGTGTGGTAAAAATTCAAAATTCAAAATTTAAAATTTAAAAAATGAATTCACTGTATGATTTTGCGATTATTGGTGGGGGAATAGTTGGACTTTCCACCGCTATGGCTTTGGGAGAACGCTATCCAAATGCCAAAATATTAGTGTTAGAAAAAGAGAGTCAATGGGCATTTCATCAAACTGGTAATAATAGCGGTGTAATTCATTCTGGACTTTACTACAAACCAGGAAGTTTTAAGGCTAAATTTTGCCGTGATGGTAGTCGGTCAATGGTAGAATTTTGCCAAAAGCATAATATTGATCATGAAGTTTGTGGCAAGGTCATTGTTGCTACTAATGAACAAGAATTACCACGCCTAGAAAATCTTTATATCCGTGGGCTAGAAAACGATATTCCTGTAAAAAGAATTAGTCCTGAAGAAGTTAGAGAAATTGAACCTCACGTTAGTTGTGTTGGTGGAGTTCAGGTATTTAGTACAGGGATTGTTAATTACAAAAAAGTTTGTTTAAAATACGCGGAATTAATTGGCAAGCAAGGGGGAGATTTACGTCTCAATACCCAAGTTTTAAAAATCTCCCGCAGTGGAAAAAATCAGGTATTAGAAACTAACAAAGGCAGTTTTGAAACTCGATTTGTGATCAATTGTGCCGGATTGCATAGCGATCGCATTGCCAAATTAGGTAAAGTTAACCCTCAAGCCAAAATAGTTCCCTTCCGGGGCGAATATTACGAACTAACCCCTGAAAAACGCTATTTGGTCAAAACTCTCATTTATCCAGTTCCTAACCCAGATTTCCCCTTCTTGGGTGTCCACTTTACGCGAATGATTGATAACAGTGTCCATGCAGGACCAAATGCAGTTCTCAGTCTCAAACGTGAAGGTTACAAAAAAACTGATTTTGACTTCAGAGATTTTGCTGAAGTAATCACCTATCCCGGTTTCTGGAAACTAGCAGCAAAACACGCTGACGAAGGGATTCAAGAAATTATTCGTTCCTTTAGTAAAGCAGCCTTTGTCAAAAGTTTGCAAAAACTAATTCCCGAAGTCCAAGCAGAAGATGTTATTCCTACCCATGCAGGAGTACGCGCTCAAGCATTGATGAATAATGGTTCTCTAGTAGATGATTTTTTAATCGTTGAAGGTGAGAATTCTATTCATGTTTGTAATGCACCTTCACCTGCGGCAACTTCTTCCTTAGAAATTGGTAAAGCAATTGTGGCGCAAATTCCCGAACAATCTACTCTTTTAGAAATGGCAATAAGAAAATAACTTTTGATTAATTACTTTGCATCTACCCTACATTGGCTAGGGTTCTTTTTAGGAACTACGGTCAGAAACGGTAAGTTCTACCGAGATTGTCTGTGGAGCGGGCAAACAAGGAAATAAACACTAAGACTATCGCTGTCCAGATGTGTCTAGACTTTGGTAATTTTGGGTAAGTTTTATAGAACGGCTACTCTTAATCTAGTTCAAAATAAGTGAATTATCAAATTAATCACTGATGATTGTCATCATTTCCACCTAGATTTTCATCTTCAGTAACGTTAATTATCAGGATTTTTGGTATGTATGTTGACTCTAAGCTTCAGCCGATTATATTAGTTTGTGCTGCCGATAATAACTATGCCATGCCCCTGGCAGTAACAGTTCGTTCAGCACTGGCAAATCTGGAAAGTAATCGAAAGATAGCATTATTTATTCTTGATGGAGGGATTAGTAAATTTAACAAAAATAAAATTACTAAATCACTTCAATCAGAACAAATTGATATTTCATGGTTACAAATAGATGATACACAATTAAAAAATCCAGTATTAAGTAGGCATATAACAGTTGCCAGCTATTATAGACTGCTAATTACTGAATTTTTACCACCAGAGTTTGATAAAGCAATTTATCTAGATACAGATATGGTAGTCAACGGAAATTTAGAAGAATTATGGAATATTCCTCTAAAAGACAACTATTTATTAGCAGTTCAAGACGATGTACAACTTTATATATCAATGTGTGATGGGTTGAAGAATGACCATAATCTCATGTCTGGTTCAGATTATAAATATTTCAATGCTGGACTTTTAGTCATTAATCTAGAAAAATGGCGCAAGGAAAATATAGGAACAAAAGTCATTGAATATATCAATCAAAATAGAAAATATCTAATCAACGATCAAGATGGGCTAAATGCAATTTTAGCAGGTAAATGGGGAGAAATTCATCCGAGATGGAATCAAATGCCCAGAATATATGATTATTCATCCTGGCAAGAGAGTCCTTACCCAGAAGATATCTATAAGGAACTACTCCATAAACCTTACATAATTCACTTTACTAATTCTCCTAAACCCTGGTACGCAGGATTGCAAGCAGAATGTAAACACCCCAAAAAAGATTTATTTTTCCAATATCTTGACATGACATCTTGGTCAGGATGGCGAGATACTTTTTTGAGAAAGTTGGGGCGAAAATTCATGAAAATGACATCATTAACTACCTCAAAACTCTAAAAAAATTGTGGTAGTAAATATCTTAAATCATCAATAGCAAGGAATTGAAAATAATGAAAATTTTAGTAACTGGAACAGAAGGTTATCTTGGTTCTTTATTGCCTTCTTTATTAATGCAGAAAGGACATGAAGTTATTGGTGTTGACACTGGTTATTATAAGGTTGGTTGGCTATATAATGGAACTAACGTAACAGCTAAAACCCTCAGTAAAGATATTCGTGATATCAATCCTGAAGATCTAGAAGGTGTAGAAGCTATTGTTCACATGGCGGAATTATCCAACGATCCTACTGGACAATTATCTCCCACTATTACTTATGATATCAATCATTTAGGTTCAGTTCGTCTAGCTAATCTGGCAAAAACAGTAGGTGTTCGGCGCTTTGTTTATATGTCCTCCTGTAGTGTTTATGGTGTGGCCAGTGAAGGTGATATTACAGAAGAATCACCAGTTAATCCCCAAACAGCTTACGCCGAATGTAAAACATTAGTAGAAAGAGATGTTCAACCATTAGCTGATGATGATTTTTCGCCTACTTTCATGCGAAATGCCACTGCTTTTGGTGCTTCCCCCAGAATGAGATTTGATATTGTTTTAAATAACTTGGCGGGTTTAGCTTGGACTACCAAAGAAATTAAAATGACTAGTGATGGTACTCCTTGGCGGCCATTAGTTCACGCCTTAGATATTTGTAAAGCCATTGTTTGTGCCTTAGAAGCACCAAGAGATATTATTCACAATCAAATCTTTAATGTTGGCGATACTGCGAATAACTATCGAGTTAAAGAAATAGCAGAAATTGTTGCCAATGTTTTCCCAGGTTGTCAATTATCCTTTGGTAATAATGGTGCAGATAATCGCAGCTATCGAGTATCTTTTGAAAAGATTAACACTATTCTTCCTGGATTTAAGTGTGATTGGAATGCTCAACTGGGGGCAGAACAACTATTGAGTGTGTTCAAGCAAATTGACATGAACGAAGATACTTTCTTGTTTAGAGGATTCACTCGCTTGAAACAATTAGAATATCTAATTCGTACAGAACAAATTGATAAAGATTTTTTCTGGAAGCAACAATAAATTGAAGATAACCACAGGCAATTTGCAAAAATAAAATATAGGTATTGTCTGTGATTTTTGATTTTTTTGGTGGGCAATGCCCACCCTACATCTGATTTTTTTGTGGGTATTGCCCACCATCTATATCAAAGATCAAGTAATCACACTATATCTTTAATTTGGAAGTCTTGAAAATATCAAACAAAGTTCAGATTTTTACTAAGTAAAATTCTAATTATTTAGAATTGAGTAACATACCATGATAAAGAAATTACTTACTATTGCTATTCCTACATACAATCGGGCTGCATTGTTAGATAAACAACTGGCTTGGTTAGCAATAGCAATCAAAGGTTTTGAATCGGAATGTGAAATTATTATTTCTGATAATTGCTCCACAGACAATACACCAGGAGTAGTAAAAAAATGGCAATCTACTTTTAGTAATACTGTATTTATAGCGAATAGGAATCGTGAAAATATAGGGTTGATGCCAAATATTGGTTTTTGCCTTCAAACTGCTAGTAGTAAATATGTTTGGACTGTGGGTGATGATGATCCTATTCAGGAAAAAACCCTGGCTTATGTCGTCAATACAATTAAAAAAAATCCCAGTTTAAACTTAATGTTTCTCAACTGTTGTGGACGCGATAATCACACAAATAAAATTTTGGTAAAACACTGGTTTGCTAGTGATAGTGATGAAATTATTACTAATAGTAAACCTGTATTTGAACAGTATTTACAGAACAGTTTTGGTGGGGTACTATTCATGACAGCTACCATTTATAAAACTGAACTTGTCCAGCAAGCTTTACAACAGTGGACCACTTCTTGTAAAAATTTGGCATCTCAAGCATATTGGACTGGTTTTTGTGCTGCTCAAGGTAATGTAATTGTCACTCAAGATAATTATTTAGAATGCACAATGCACGCTAGTTCCTTAGAAGAGAATCCCCGGTGGTCATTAATGATGCGATATGTTTACATACCAGAGATTTATCTTAAATTATTAAATTTAGGATATTCTACTAAATTTTGTCAACGGATGATTCTAGAAAATATTTTCAAACTTAGTGATTGGAAAATATTGTTGGGTGCTTTTAGAAGATGGCCTATCTTAGCGACAAATATTATCATTTCCTACTTTAAATTATTAGGAAAATTTATCTATCAACTGAATTTTAATTATAAAAAATCAGAAATAGATATCTGATAGTAAGTAGGTTAGCATTAAAAATTGTCGTTGGGGCAAGGGAACAGGGAACTCTTAACTGGGAACAGGAAGAGAGTTTTGGGCGATTTTACTTTTCTTTAGACAGATTGGTTTTATTGTGTTCACCTACTTACAGCGTGGTGTAAGAGGTTGTTTGATAGCTTGCGTGGCGTAGCCATAAAGTGATATCAGGTATGATTGCTTACCCCCCTTAGAAGGCTACGGTGTACACACAAGTCTTCTAGAGTTGCCCCACAACGTTTAGATCCCCCCAACCCCCCTTAAAAAGGGGGGCTAAATTCTTCAAAGTCCCCCTTTTTAAGGGGGATTTAGGGGGATCGGATAACGTTTAGCATCCTGTCTAGAGATGTGTGTACACCGTAGCCTTAGAAAGGGGGGAAACAGGAAAATCAAGTCCCCTCCCCTTTCTAAGGGGAGGGTTAGGGAGGGGTAAAACAACATTTAGCTAACGCCACGCAAGCTATCAAACATCCTTTTAGTCATGCAATTAAAGAAGATATAAAATCCACTTGTATTAACCATCTAAAGAATAACTACCAATATTGTTTGCATAAAAAACCATGAAAAAACTATTAACTATTGCTATTCCTACTTACAATCGAGCCGAGTTACTAAATAAACAATTAACTTGGTTATCCCAAGCCATTAAAGGATTTGAATCGGAGTGCGAGATTTTAGTTTCTGATAATTGTTCTACTGATCATACTCAATCTATCATTAGTAAATGGCAAAGTATTCTCAGTAATATCACATTCAAATCCAATAAAAATCCTGAAAACATAGGCGTAATGCGAAATATTATTTATTGCCTAGGTGCTGCCACTACAAAGTATGTTTGGACAATTGGTGATGATGATCCCATTCAAGAAAGAGCAGTTGCTTATGTAATTAACAAAATTCAACAAAATGAAGATCTATCATTATTATTTCTCAATTTTTCTGGTAGAAATAAAATCACTGGTGAACCAGTTCATCCACCAAAAATAGTTGGTAATCGTTGGTTTGATGTTGATAGCGAAGATGATAAAGGTGATGGTAAAGCAATATTTGAATACTGCTTTGCTAAAAGTGTTGGTGCGGTGATTTTTCTGACGGCTACAGTATATCGGACTGATTTAGTTAAACGCGCTCTGCAAATTTGGCCAACTGCTAGTAATAATTGGATATCTTTAGCATATTTAGCCGGGTATTGTGCTGCTAATGGCAAAGTAATTGTGACTAAAGATATCTATTTAGAATGTATCGTGGGTGTTAGTTATTGGCAAAAAGAGCCACAGTCCGCTCTATTAATGCAATATAAACACCTTCCAGAAGTAATTTTAAAACTGCAAGAAAATGGATATTCTAAGCAATTTTATTGCCGGATGATGCTGAATAATTTTAAGGAAGTAAACTTAAAGGTTTTTTTAGGTGCTTTAAGAAGATGGCCTGTATCAGCAATCAAAACTGTAGCTCCTTTTTTAGCTTTAACTAGTATCGCTGCGCTGGAATTAATACCAATTAGGGAATTTAAAATGGCAGAGTTACAAGAAATTCCTACTCAAGAAGTACGAAAGTATGACTAAGCTGTTCCGCATTTAAATATTGTGGGGTGGGCATCCCTGCCCGCTTTGAATATTTAAACTTAGCTGCGCTTTAGCTTAAGCAATTACCAATTATTATATAGGAATCATAAATGATATTTGAAAAATTTTAAGTAGGGTGGGCAATGCCCACCGAATAAGGGTTTTGGTGGGCATTGCCCACCCTACATATATTTTAAAAATCAAATATTAGTCCTATATCACCATCAAAATAGCTAATAAATCAGAAAAGGAAGGTTTTCTATGCTTAATGGGGTTAAAGAAAAAATTTTTCTCTTAAAAGATGAGTTAGATTACAGAATTAAACTTCGGCAGCATCAAAGTAAATTACCTGTTTTGATAGGACATGATCGACTCATTGCTAACTCACTTCAAAATGAAGGAATTTGTATAACAACACTTGAAAAGTTAGGATTACCTTCCACATCAGAATTGCTGAATATTGCTGGCAGTTATTTACCCAGTATGGGGAGGACTAATTACAACTCTTCAGAGCAAAATCCCCCAGAAATTTATAAAGTTACACATCTAAATGATTTTTTCAACTGGGGAAATGAATCAAAACTGCTGAATATTCTAGAAAATTATATTGGTCTTCCTGTTGCTTATCACGGTGTACAAATTCGTAAAGACTTTATTAATCAAAGTCAATTCAGTACAATGTTATAGCATAGGGATTCAGAAGATCGCCGAATTGTGAAAATCATCATCTACTTAAATGATGTGGATGAACAACAAGGACCTTTTGAATATGTACCATCATCTTTTACTTCGGGACTGAATTTTTATCGTCTTTACTACAAAATTCACAATAAAGGAATTAATGATGAGACATTAAATAAAATTGTCCCCAAATCGGCTTGGAAATCTTGTACAGGTGCAGCAGGTACAGTAATTTTTGTGGATACACAAAGACTTTTGCATCATGGAACTGCCCGCACAGAAGAACGATCAACACTATTTTTTGTCTACACGGCCAACCCTCCAAAACGACCAGGACTTTGTACTCAATATTGGGATGATACTTATCCCAAACCGGAGTTATCCAAACAATTTAATTAAGTCCAAATAGGAAGGAAATTTCTGTCATGCTTAACAGAATTAAAGACAAAATATCAACTTTAACTTCTGAGCTAAGTTATCGAGTATCACTTGGAAAACATCAAAAAAATTTACCTGCTATTACTTCAGAAGATAAATTGATTGTTGATACTCTCAAAAAAACAGGTGTTTATGTTACATCTTTGCAAGAGTTAGCTTTATCATCTACTGCCAAAATGTTAGCTACAGCTAATAGTTGTGTAGATACTATGGTAAATCCCAGAGATATCCATGCAGGATATAAGTTACCACAAATCTATACAGTTACAGATTTACCAGAATTTTTCAATTGGGGAATCGAAACCCGACTACAAAACATCATTGAAAATTATATAGGTTTACCTATCGCTTTTCATGGTGTTCATGTGCGGAAAGACTTTCCTAATGAAAAACAATTGGAAACCCTACTATGGCATAAAGATTCTGAAGATAGACGGATGATAAAAGTTATTATGTATTTAAATGATGTCACTGAAAAACATGGACCATTTGAATATATACCCCTACCAGCTAATGCTTTAGAAAAAGTTAAAAATTATCAAGTTGATTATCAACTATGGCGTTGTAATTTTCTAGGAATTAACGACGAAAAAATGAGGAGAATAATTCCTAAATCCGCTTGGAAATCATGTCCTGGTCAAGCTGGAACTGTGATTTTTGCAGATGTAAGAAATATTTTACATCACGGTACTATCAGAACCGAAGAGCGTTCGACACTATTTTTTACATACACAGCTAATGCTCCTAAACGCCCTGAACTTTGTAAACAATATCATGATGATACCTTTCCCAAAATAAGTCCTCAACATAGCTTATACCACACTGTGCTATAGGATTAAAGGTATAAATCTCAAATTGACAACCCCTCTGATTTTGCATAAAAACTTTTGGTAAATTTATGATTTTCACCTCTACTAAACTCGCTGGTTCTTTCATTATTGACTTAGAAGAAAAGCCTGATTCTCGTGGTTTTTTTGCTCGGACTTTCTGTGCTGATGAATTTGTTGCTCATGGTTTAAAACCAACAGTTGCCCAATGTAACCTTTCTTTCAATCATAAAAAAGGCACATTGAGAGGAATGCACTATCAAACTCTCCCCGCAGCCGAAACAAAATTAATTCGCTGCACTCAAGGAGCAATTTATGACGTAATTATTGATATGCGTCCTGAATCTCCAACTTATCTAGCGCATATTGGTATAGAACTGAGTGCAGAAAATCGCCGCGCTCTTTATGTACCAGAAATGTTTGCTCATGGTTATCAAGCTTTAACTGATGGTGCAGAAGTTGTCTATCAAGTGGGTGAATTTTACACTCCTGGATATGAGCGCGGTTTGCGTTACGATGATCCAATTTTAGGAATTTCTTGGCCATTGAGTGCAACAGAAATGTCTGATAAAGATCGCAATTGGCCTTTACTAGAATCTATTTTAATAGGAGTTTAATCATGATTATTGTTGATAAAGCTTTACAAGCCCGTGCTGCATTGGGTAAACCAGTGAAAGTAGCCATGATTGGTGCTGGTTTTATGGGTCGAGGAATTGCCAATCAAATTATCAATTCTGTGCCAGGAATGGAGTTGGTAGCTATTTCTAATCGTCACATTGATTCAGCTAAACGAGCTTATTTAGAAGCAGGAATTGAGGATATCAAGATTGTTGATAATTTAGCTGCTTTAGAAGATGCGATCGCTGAAAATGAATATGCAATCACTGAAGATGCAATGCTACTCTGCGAAGCCGATGGTATAGATGCAATCATTGAAGTCACAGGAACTATTGAATACGCTGCTCATTTGGTGATGTGTGCGATCGCTCACTACAAGCATATCATTTTAATGAATGCCGAACTTGATGGCACAATTGGCCCCATCCTCAAAGTCCATGCAGACCGCGCTGGTGTAATTCTCAGTGCCTGTGATGGCGACCAACCAGGAGTAGAAATGAACCTCTACCGCTTTGTTAAAAGCATCGGTTTAAAACCCCTCCTGTGCGGCAACATTAAAGGACTACAAGACCCCTACCGCAACCCCACCACCCAAGCCGGATTTGCTCAACGCTGGGGTCAAAATCCCGCAATGGTAACAAGCTTTGCCGATGGTACGAAAATTTCCTTTGAGCAAGCCATAGTAGCCAATGGCACAGGCATGAAAGTAGCCAAGCGGGGGATGTTGGGATATGACTACACCGGTCACGTTGATGAAATGACCAAAATGTATGATATTGACCAACTGCAAGAATTAGGCGGTATCGTTGATTACGTAGTTGGGACTAAACCAGGTCCCGGAGTATTCGTATTTGCTACCCACGAAGACCCCAAACAACGCCATTATCTCAACCTTTATAAACTCGGTGAAGGACCCCTCTACAGCTTCTACACCCCTTATCACCTTTGCCATTTTGAAGTTCCCCTGTCAGTAGCCCGTGCTGTCCTCTTCCATGATGCTGTGCTTGCACCAATCGCTGGTCCGGTTGTTGATGTCGTCACCACCGCCAAGATTGACCTCCAAGCCGGAGAAACCCTGGACGGTATTGGTTATTACATGACCTATGGACAATGTGAAAATTCCCCCATTGTGCAACAAGAAAACTTACTCCCAATGGGTATCGCCCAAGGATGCCGCTTGAAACGCGATATTCCTAAAGATCATGTCCTCACTTATGATGACGTAGAACTACCTGAAGGCAGACTTTGTGATCAATTACGGGCTGAACAAGCCGTTTATTTTGCTCCTGCGAAAACTTTAGCGATCGCCAAATAGCCTGGCGAATATAATTCGCAGCTACACAGACAAAACCCACCGTCGTGGGTTAAAAAGCCTGGTTTTTTGTTAGTCCACGTATCCCTGAATAGTTGACACTCTGCGCTCTAAAGAGACACAGATTCTATAGAGAGTTTCAGTCTATATCCCTCAGTTATCCCAGTTTCAGGCAGGGTTCCTTAATATTGGGTTCCTGCCCTGATTTCGTTGGCCCCAAAAGGGCGAAATCATATCTGACAGGCGTATACTTTCCAAGAGTCCCCCGGTAGGTTTTTATGTCTTGTACTGACAACTCAATCATAACACAATATTGAAGGCGAATAAATTCGGCATTTGTCGGTTTTCCCCTTCGGTCTGAAGACGCGAAGCTCCCAACCTTCCCGTGTTCCTCTGGTGGTCAGTGGTCAGAATTTATTATTCTATTCTCTGTTCTCTGTTCCCTGTTCCCTGTTCCCTATTATTTAACATTCTTTGCCAAAGGGTAAAGCCTAACAGCAAGATAATACCAACAGCAGTAGTCAGCATTACTGATAAACTCATCCCCTGTACTCTCATAGCCAGCAAATTACAACCCAAAGTAATAGACCATAAGATAAAAGCCGCATTGCGTTGGGATAGTCCCCAAGCCAACAAGCGGTGATGGATGTGGTCTTTACCAGGTGTACTCAAAGGGTTTTTCCCTGCCATGAGACGGCGCACAAACACTTGAGTAGTGTCAATCACTGGCAACAGTAGAAATAAAACTGTAGGGATTAGGGCATAGATTGTATTGAGTTGGAGTTTGCCTAAAATGCTGGTTGCTGCTAAGACATAGCCAAAAAAGTATGCGCCAGCATCACCCATAATGATCTTTGAAGGATGAAAATTATGGCGTAAAAAGCCCAGCGCCGCCCCTCCCAAAGCCGCTAAAACTAAAGTTGCAGCAGCGCGATTATCAAACTGGGCAGAAACTCCTAACAAACTGATAGCAGTAATAAAGCTGATGCCACCAGCCAAACCATCCATCCCATCCATGAGGTTAACAGCATTAGTGATCCCCACCACCCACAGCACAGTTAACGCCATCGATAGGAGAGAATCAATGGGTGTACCAAAGGCAACTTTGATACTAATACCATTACCAACAAGCAACAGTGCTGTTGTTACTTGCGCCCATAACCGCACAGATGGAGGTAAGCCGAATTGGTCATCAATAAAGCCGACTAGGACTAAAATTGAACCACCGAGGAGAATCGTTAAGACCTGAGCCAAAACCCCTTGCAGTTCAATAGGCCGCAAGAGACTAGCTAAGACCAAAGCCGCAATTACCCCCGCGTAGATTGCCAAACCTCCAGCATTAGGTAAAGGTTCTTGATTCAGCCGTCGGGCATTGGGTTGATCTGCCCAACCTACCTCTAAGGCGAATTTGCGAATTGTGGGAATTAAACGCCAGGTAACAATCAAGGCTAATAGAAACGTAAATACTACAGCTAACCAGCCGGAGCCGCTAGGGTCAGCAATGCCAAGGGATTTAAGGAAGTTGGATAAGTTCATCTGCTCCCAAGACAATCATTAGTTTTATGGTCAAACATAAGTATCAATTGTTAATATTAATCAATTTTGAGATTTTGATTGTTAAGCTAAATTGGGGAAAAGGATTAGCACTCTTGGTCAGTGAGTGCTAAATTGTCTAATGGAAGCAATAGAAAAATAAAACATGACTAAGATTATTGCATTTAATGAAGAAGCACGACGGGCATTAGAAAAGGGTATTAACTCCCTGGCAGATGCAGTGAAAATCACTTTAGGACCAAGAGGTCGTAACGTTCTATTGGAGAAAAAATTTGGTGTTCCCCAAATTGTTAACGATGGTATCACTGTTGCTAAAGAAATTGAACTAGAAGATCCTCTAGAAAATACTGGTGCTAGACTTATTCAAGAAGTAGCATCGAAAACTAAGGATGTAGCTGGCGATGGAACTACCACTGCCACAGTTCTAGCACAAGCCTTGATTAAGGAAGGTTTAAAGAATGTTGCGGCTGGGACAAATCCCATTAGTTTAAAACGGGGTATTGATAAAACCGTTGAGGCACTGGTAGCAGAAATTGCCAAGATTGCTAAACCAGTAGAAGGAAGTGCGATCGCTCAAGTTGCTACGGTTTCCGCTGGTAATGATGCTGAAGTGGGACAAATGATCGCACTGGCAATGGAGAAAGTGACTAAAGACGGCGTAATCACCGTTGAAGAATCTAAATCTTTCACCACTGAACTAGAAGTAGTTGAAGGGATGCAGGTTGACAGAGGTTATATTTCTCCCTACTTCATCACCAACAACGAACGGATGACAGTAGAGTTTGAAAATGCTCGTATCTTGATTGTTGATAAGAAAATCAGCAGTATTCAAGATTTAGTCCCTATATTGGAAAAAGTTGCCCGTTTAGGTCAACCTTTGCTGATTATTGCTGAAGATGTAGATGGTGATGCTTTAGCAACTCTGGTCATCAATAAAGCTCGTGGTGTATTAGCGATCGCTGCGATTAAATCTCCTGGTTTTGGCGAACGCCGCAAAGCTATGTTAGAAGATATTGCCATTCTTACCGATGGCCAAATGATTTCTGAAGACATTGGCTTGAGCTTAGATACCGCTACTTTGGAAATGTTGGGAACTGCTGAGAAAATCTACATTGACAAAGAAAATACGATCATTGTGGCTGGTAATTCTGCTAAACCAGAAATCCAAATCCGGATTGAGCAAATTCGTAAACAGTTAGCGGCAACTGATTCCGATTATGATACCGAAAAACTGCAAGAACGTATTGCTAAGTTAGCTGGTGGTATTGCCGTGATTAAAGTCGGTGCAGCTACAGAAACCGAACTTAAAGACAAAACATTGCGGATTGAAGACGCACTTAACGCTACCAAAGCAGCGGTAGAAGAAGGAATTGTGCCTGGTGGTGGTGCAACCTTAATTTATCTATCTAGCAAGATAGATGCTATTAAAAACAGCCTCACTCCTCAAGAAAGAATTGGCGCTGATATTCTTAAAAAAGCTTTAGAAGCACCCCTACGGCAAATCGCGGAGAACGCTGGGGCAGAAGGTTCTGTAATTGTTGCCAGAGTTCGGGAAACTGATTTGAATATCGGCTACAACGCAGCTACAGGTGAATTTGAAGACTTAATTGCTGCTGGTATTATTGATCCTGCAAAAGTGGTTCGTTCCGCTTTACAAAACGCTGCTTCTATTGCCGGTATGGTACTAACCACCGAAGCCATTATTGCTGAAACGCCTCAGAAGCAATCCGCTGGCGCTCCTGAGGGTGGTATGGGCGGCATGGGCGGCATGGGTATGTTCTAATTTGCCATTTACCCACATCCATAATTAATGAATTACCCACCTCTCAACACAGTAGGGGTGGGTTTTTAAAATTACTCTAATGTTTAATTCAAAATTAGCAACACCAGTTATTTCATAGTCAATGTTGTGACACTTTCAACTATGGTTATTTTGAGGTAATCAGCGATAAACTCACCATACTTTTTCTTAATTTCACCGGGGAGAAATTGAAATCCAAGAGTCTGGGAACGACATTGGGGTGAGCCACAATAACATTGAGAAATGGCAATAGAAATATACTCTGTTGTTTCGTAATCCCATGTAATCTCAGTTCCGGTAGAAATATCAACCAATGCCATAAAATCGTAGCTTCCAAATTTATTATTTCGAACCCCTGTATTTGGGCTACAAGAATGATTGATCAATACTCCCGGTTCATCTAATTCTATATGCAGGTCAAAGTCCATTTGCAAAGAGTGAGTAGTTCTTTCTGGCAGGATTTTGACTTGTTGTCCAACCACCACAGTCTCACCTTTACGGAAGCATCGGCTGGCAAAAACGCCTCTGCCTTTATTTGTTTCTTTTACAAAGATATCGAAGTCCATCATCCTATTTTCTAGTAGAGATTAAGAATCGCATTCTGATTCCATGAGGTTAGTATTCACTGTCCGTTCGCTCATTTTTAACCCGCAAGATTTAATTAAGCCCTACAGGGCTTGTAATCCAGGCGATTCAATTGATTCAAGCATTTTCATCTCATATAGAGCTTTTGCGATTTTATGATTCATGCTATCCCTGTGCCTTAAATAATCACCTCTGGAAGCCTTCTGTGATGGTCATAAATTTTACTGATAATTAACGGATTACTTAAAAATCACCTATTTCCTTTTGCATTAAGGCTTTAATTCCTCTTGTCTTTTCAAAATCAGCGAACGGACAGTATTCATCTTCTAAATATTCTTTTTGCAAATATTCTGAGGCTGTATCTATTTCTGGAATAGGAAAAAAGATAGTTTCAATTTCTGGTGGATTTTGGGGTTTAATGTCAATAGTTATATTGTCCTGGCTGTGTGCAAGTATTTCGGTAACGAGTTTGTAATCACCTAGTCTATTTAGTTTGAATGCTCAAAAAGTTAGTTTGAATGGGAACTAGCTTTATACCAAATAGATTTTCCTACACCAATTTCCAGTATGCTAGATATGAAACCAGAAACCCAACTAACCAGATTTATGGAAAACCAGATTTATGGGGAAAAAGATTGTTACTAGGACTTACGCACTGTACAAATTAACCAAACCATGATGTGCATGAACGAAAATCCGTCGTTTCAGGCTTTTGGCGATTAACAATCCCCTGTTTTACCAGAAACATCAACCCCAAATGGCAATAACGGGGGGCAAATAGATTCTGTTGAGGATGGCACACCAGCTATGGTAACACCAGAACCACCAGAGGAAGTTGTTAACAACGCGTTACAGAGCGCGTTTGTTGGGAATGGCACACAGCTAGATCCAGTTTCAGGAGAACCACTGCTTCAAGGTAGTAATAATGGGTGGATAAGTGGCTCTGTTGATAATTTAATACCGGATACTGAAATACCAGAACCTGCACTCCAAGGTGTTAATTATGGGCAAGAAAATACCTTTGTTGACAATTCTACTGCTGATGAGGACTTAAGAATCGAGGAACTCAAGCGGGTAACAAATTCGTCTATATCTCGACTCAACTCGGTCTAAAATCCAACTAGTAAGCTAAATACTGAATTAACTCATGAACTTAACACGAACAGAACAGTATGACTTTCTCCCTCGTTTCTACCGTCTTGCGATCGCTAATATTCTTTCAAACCTGATGATTCCTCTAGCGGGTTTAATCAGTGTAGCTTTTTTGGGTCATCTGCAAGAAATTGATGCCTTAGCAGGGGTTTGCATAGCTAATATCTTGTTTAACCTCGTCTATTTGATTCTTGAGTTCTTACGTATGGGAACCACTGGGTTAACCGCTCAAGCTGTGGGAGCAGATGATCAAGAGGCTGCACTGCTAGTGGGACTACGCAATGGCTTAATCGCCTTGGGATTAGGTATCGTACTGTTAATTTTGCAGTATCCTTTGCGAGAGGTAGGTTTTTCGCTCTTGAGTGCTGATATTGATGTTAAAGCTGCCGGCATTGACTATTTCAATGCTCGCATTTGGGGAGCGCCTGCTGTTTTACTGAACTTCGTTCTCATTGGTTGGTTACTGGGACGAGAGGAAAATAGTAAGGTTGTGGTACTTTCAGTTATTGGCAATGCAGCCAATATAATTTTAAACTACTTATTTATTATTCAATGGGGTTGGAATAGTGTAGGGGCTGGAGTATCTCAAGCATCTAGCCAATACTTAATGTTGTTTATCGGCATCCTCTTAGCTAGTCGGAAAGTTCAGTGGCAAGAAATCCGCGCAGTTAGCCCACAAATCATGGATTTTTCAGAGTTGAAAACTATGTTGGCTCTCAATAGAGATATCTTGATTAGAACTATAAGTGAGATGTCTGTCTTTACTATTTTTAGTAATCTGAGTGCCATGATGGGAACGATACTCTTTACCCAAAATTCTTTATTAGGACAGATAACACATCTAAATGTTTACTTAACTAACGGAATGGGATTTGCTACCGAAACTTTAAGCGGAAACTTGAAAGGTAAAGATTCAAAAGAGAAATTGTTACCCTTGCTGAAAGTTTCAGTTGTCAGCAGCTTGTTGATAGGACTCACTGTAGCTACAATTTGTGTTTTCTTTCCCCAGGCTGTCTTTGGCATATTAACCAACCATACGGAAATTACTGAACATATTGATACCTATATTTGGTGTTTATGCTTCATACTTATATTCAATTCTGTTGCCTCAATGCTGGAAGGATATTTCTTAGGATTAGCAGAAGGGAAAATTGTTCGTAATGTCAGTTTGATCTCTGCTACTTTGGGATTTATCCCATCAGCTATAGCAGCTTGGTATTTTCACAACAACTATCTTTTGTGGCTATCCATTATATTATTTATGTTTGCCAAAATGGTGACAATGCTAGTGTATTTACCAAAATCTTTGAGTAGTGATACTGAAGTTAATGCAGTTTCTCTGACAACTGTTGAAAATTAAATCGGCTTAAAGAGGGAAGTGAGTTATACCAATTTTATGTAAGGCTGCACAGAATCATGAAATCCATTAATTCATCCGTATTTATCTGCATACCCTATGGCTGATGCCTCCGGCACGCTACCGCGAACGCCACGCAAGCTACGGGAAGCCGCTAACGCGGTTACATCTGCGTTTATCTGCGGTCAATTATTCTTGAAATCTTATTCTATGCAGTTTCATCTTAATTTGGTATTAGTGAGTTAATTACCACTTGCTGTCCTTCTTTTTGACCTTTGATGAAAACATTAAAGAATAAAGATTATTTTTCTAATTTTAGTTCTTGATCATATAATAATTAAAGTTTATTAAATTAGAGTTAAAATGAGAGAAGCGCCAGGGGCTGACATAATTATTCTCAACAGTCAGCAGCAAGTTTTACTTGTACTTCGAGACAATAAAAGCTCTATTCCTTTTCCTAACACTTGGGCATTCCTGGGAGGATATATAGAGAAAAATGAATCTGCAGAAGCAGCTATTCGCCGAGAATTAGTTGAAGAAATGGAACTGGAATTAGGCGAAATTAAATTCTTTAAGTCTTATTTTTGGCAAGAATGTGATGAACACATTTTTTGGACTCGGCTGGATTTAGATATTTCTCAAATAACCCTACACGAAGGACAAAAATTAGCCTATTTTAGTCGAGAGGAAATTAATCAGCTTGAATTTGCCTCTCACTATGATCAAATTCTGGCTGAGTTTTTTGATTTCTTAGCAATTAGTTTAAAATTAAGTATTGGTTAAAGCTAATGAAAAATTCAATTGCAGAAAATTTAAAGAATACACTACCAACAAATATCGCTCAGGGATTGGAAAGTGCTTTAGCTTATTTACCTGGAGGTAAAACAGCAACAATAGAAAAACCCCAATCAGAAGGATTATTTAATCATATCTTATTGATTACAACAGCCACAGATCGCTGCGTTTTTCGTGCCAGACGGGATATTTCCACTGAAGCTGGTGATGCTTATATGCAGTATATGTATGAAGCCACTGGCTTTATCCAAAATGGCGGTTCTTTTAAACTCAGAAATATTGGAGATGAAGTTGATTTTATCAAACGGGCATTAGCTGTCGGCTTACCAGTTCCTAAATTAATCCATGCAGATCAAGATTGGATGCTGATTGAATATGTAACAGGGAAAACTTTGTTGGAATTTCTAGAAACTGGAGAAGTCAAATTTTTGCCGAAGGTTCTACAAGAAATGAATTTAGCTCACAGACAGGGAATTATTTATGCTGATCGCTGGACTGGGAATGAAATGATTGATACCCAGGGAAATGTGCGAATGATTGATTTTGATATTGAATGGTTTTATCAAGGAGGTAATGATGGTACTCTGGAAGCATTAGAAATGGCATGGACTATTTTTAATGCCATGAGAGTAACTAGCAAACGAGATGAATTATTAACAATAGTAGAAACGGAAGTTTTACCATCATTAAAAGCATGGGATTATGACATATCTAAGATGAAACAGTTTGTCGAAGGTTTATGTAACTTTTATCTAAACCCCAATAAGCCTAGTAATAATTGGTCTTTTCCCACAACTTTGTATGTGGCGATGGCTGAACCGGCGAATCGCTTAGTTGCGATGTTTACTGAAGCTGATTAGGGGTTGCTTTGAGTGAGATAATTTAAACCCCGCCAAATCATCAATGATGGGGGGGGTAGATATTACTTGAAGTTAATTTCCTTCATCACTTTCACGTTATAGTAACGACTATCTGTGAGAGAATTGGGAATTTGATTAGCTTTAAATGCTGAAGCTAAATCTTCGATCGCTTCCTTTATAGTATGTGCAGGGACAAATCCCAGTTCTTGCTTAATTTTTTCTGAAGAAATATGGTATGAACGCAGATCGTCGGTGGGTGTAGTCATAATTTCTACAGATTCTCCCACTACTTGACGGGTCATCTCGGCAATTTCCATCAAGGTATGATTTTCATAGCCAGCGTTAAATATTTTACCGTCAATCGCTTCATCTGACCATTGTAGAGATTTTAGATACAGATCGGTCATATCTTCAATATGGATATTGGGACGTTTTTGCTGACCACCAAAAACTGTAATTCTACCATTATTAATTGCGTGGTTAGTGAGAATATTCACCACTAAATCTAGTCGCTGACGGGGGGAATAACCGCAGACTGTAGCAGGACGCAAAACTAAGGTAACAAAACCTGGTTCTCGTTTACTCAATAAGACTTCTTCGCATAAAGCCTTATAACGAGAATAGTCTGTTAAAGGCATTAAGGGTAAGTCTTCTGTGACATTTTCTATTTCTTTGATGCCGTAAACACTAGAGGAAGAAGCATAAATAAACCGCTTCACTCCGGCATCTTTGGCAACGTCTACTAAGTCAAAAAAGGCATCATAATTAATCGAACGGCCTAAGTCTGGATCTAATTCAAAGCTGGGATCGTTGGAAATACAAGCTAAATGAATGACAGCATCACATCCTGGCATGATTTTTTCTAGAAGTTGGCGATCGCGGATATCGCCTTCAATCTCTTCTAAATGAGGATGATCTTTAACGGCATTTAATACATCTTTGCCATAAAGATACAAGTCTATTACCTTAACTCCATATCCAGCTTGCAGAAGTTTAGGAACTAAAATAGCTCCTACATAACCAGCACCGCCGGTCACTAAAACTTGTTGAATTGGATTCATTGATTTACTCCTTAATTATCTTTTAAAATGTGGAAATTGTTTTAGCAAACTTTAATAAGCGTCCCTTGTCTACAGACTTTTCATTTCCTAAAACATTGGCAGCGATCGCTCCGGCCAAATTTCCTAAAAATGATCCTAACTGCACAGGCAAATCTAACTTAGCACTCAAACTGGCTAGGGCAAAAAAGGCATCTCCAGCCCCGGTGGTATCTTTGACTTGTTGTGTCATGGCCGGAGTAATTTCCATCTCTCCATAAGTATTAATTCCCAAAGAACCAGCAGATCCTAAAGTTAACCAACCTTGTTGCGCCCCTAAATGATATTGCAACCGTTTTAGTAACTCTTCTCGATTACCATAACGATTAGAAAATGCCAGACGAATTTCCTGTTCATCTACACAAAATGTATCGGCTCGCTTATATTTACTAATTAGGTTATAACCGTAATTAGCACTATTAGTTTGACAGTTTAAGGCTAAAAATGGTGCTTGTGATTGAATTAATTCAATTGCCTCAGCATCAATTAATCCATGACCATAATCCGCCAAAACCACTAAATCGCAGTTTTTTAACAGTTTTTCCCAAGCATCTAAAAGTTTTTCTCGTTCTTGGGGTGCTAGTCCTTCTTCATCTATCGAATTAATCGCAAATAATTGGGTATAACCCTTGGTTTTCCCTTGTTGTTCAATATAACGACACTTTGTTACTGTAGAATAGTTTTCTACACAATGTAAATTAAGATGCAGCGTACCATCAATATGATTAGCAATCAAATGATGTACATCTGGTTCATCACCAATGGTACTAGCTAGGGTGACAGATTTGGCAAAACTACTGAGATGGTTAGCGATCGCAAAAACTCCCCCCAAATGTTGTTCTTTTTTCACAAAGCGGGTTGATGGCGCTCTTCCTTTTGAGGTTAATCCCTGAACTGTACAGTGAACAAACTCATCAATAATAATATCCCCCAACACCAAAACATTGAGATCCTGCATTGCTTCTATCGCATTTCTAATATCCTCAAAAGCATATTGTTGACTAAAATCATTGGCATAACGTTTTAATTCTGGAGGGATAACATCAAGATAATTATTAATCAGTCGTGTAGAGCTAAAAGTAATTTCTTGAGTATAGCGAATGTCACCTCCGTAAGCTCTTACTTGAGCGATTTCTTTATCAATATTGTGGGTTACATCTTTCTCTGTTTCCGCATATTCATCTCCCTTGCAGTAAATATGAGGACGCACTTTCTCAATTACTTCCAAAGCTGTGACGGCGGGAGTTAAAATTACATAATCAACACAAGCTAAAGCAGCTATAGAATTAACACGCAACTCATCAGAAAATATTGGTCTTCCTGGTCCTCGGTTAATATAAGGAGTAGCAGTTAGGGAAATTACTAATAAGTCTCCCATTGCTTTAGCCGCTTGTAAATGAGCAATGTGTCCGGGATGTAGTAAGTCAAATACCCCATTACAGAGAACGATTTTCCGTCCTTTTTGATGGTAGACAGTGAATACTTCTGCACAAGTTTCAAAGTCAATAATTTTTTCTCTATATATTTCTAATTGCATCTTTATTTCATTGCTAATCTTGGTACAAAAGTTCACAGAAAAATCGAACAATTCAGAACTAGAACATCATTATTTACTTGATGATTCTAGGTTTAGATATCTGACAATTTTTGAAGAAAGAGGTCTACAATTCTAGTTCTTGTCACATATATTTAATATGCAATCATTAAATCTTGTTGTTTACCACAGATAGAATTTCTTCTATATATAAATGGGATGAATATTTTAGGATACTTTTAGTTCATTTAAACTGAGATAGTTATCCACATTTGCACTAGGTAAAGCACCTTCTACCAAGCCATCAATAATGCAGTGACAAATACATAAGTGCATGATTTCTGCAAAACCATAGGACATCGTGGGAACATAAAAATTTAGATGTCCAAGTTGACGTAAGGGGTTGTTAGGTTGAAAGGCTGAAAGTGTAATCACATGACAATTCATTTTTAGTGCTTGGTAAACACCAGCAAGAATATTTTGTGATTGTCCAGAACTACTAATTGCAAACAAAACATCTCCAGACTGAGCAAATGTAGAAATGGGTTTGCTAAAAACTTGTTCGTAGCCAAAGTCATTACTAATACAGGTCACCAAAGCACCATCGTTAAAGCAAATCGCGGGAATATTACCATTACGCCAGTAGTCAATAGCCTGATGACTAGCTACGGCTGCACTTCCTCCATTACCGATAAATATCACTTTTCGACACTGCTGATTTTGCTTTTCTACTAAAGCCGCAGCCATATCAATTCCTTCTGAATTAGCAAAAGATTTACCTTGATGATCTGTGACTTGAAATTTCTCACCCAGGGTAGATAGTTGCTGGAAGTAATCATTAGAAAATGGATGAAGTCGCTGCTGTACTTTATTCATAAACACTATCAAGTAATTAATGTCATTGTTTTATGTATACCTAAGCCTTGCTACAAAGCGGTCTTTTCTGACCCAGGTTGGGACGGTCTACCACTTCTTCTCACATACCTCTAAGATACAAGGTTGGGTTAAGCGACAGCGCAACCGATTTGTTGGGTTTCATTCTATTGCTTCGCAATGCTAACGTTCCACAACCAAACCTACGAATCAAGACTTTTTCTAATTTGGAAAAGGTATTGTTTATGTATACTATTTTTTCTATTTTTGAAATCTAAAGAAAATATAAAGAATATCTAAAGAATAACTAAAGAATAAATTTTTATGACTTACTCAATTAATGCCAATTAACATTATTTTCAGAAAATCTTTAAAGAATATTAAGAAAACAATAAAGTAGTAATATTTTTGTACAATCAATTAGTAAATTTTAAATAAGTAGGTTGGCGTTGAAAATTGTCGTTATAGCAAGGCAAAAGGCAAGAGTAAAGAGGTTTTGGGCGATTTTACGTTTCTTTACACAGTTTGGTTTTATTGTCTTCACCTACTTAAATGTACAGTTTAAAATATTAATGACAATAATAAAGGTGGCAAAATTTTTATTTGTGACTGATTTAGATCACACTTTAGTTGGTGATGATCTAGCTTTAGAGAAATTAAATCAGTGGTTAAGTAAACAGCGCCGTATTGACGGTACAGTTATCTGTTACACCACAGGGCGATCTCTCCCGCTCTATCAACAACTGATCGCTCAAAAAGAACTCTTAGAACCTGATATACTCGTCCTGGCAACGGGTACAGAAATTTACTACCCAGGCAGTGAAACCCCCGATTCTGAGTGGACAAACAAAATCTCCCTGGGTTGGGATAGAGAACAAGTAATAGAAATAACCAGCCGATTTCCTTGCCTAGTCCCCCAATCTCCCTTAGAACAAACGGACTTTAAGGTTAGTTATTATACTAATACTAAAGGATTATCAGTAACACTTCCGCGATTAAAAGCTATTTGGCAAAATCATGGTTTAGCAGTACAAATGATCGACGCTTTTGGTGGTGCATTTTTAGATATATTGCCTGAGTCAGCTAATAAAGCTGCATCTGCTGTTTTTGTGCAACAACGTTTAGGTTTTACCAATGAACAAACTGTTATTTGCGGAGATTCAAGTAACGATCTGGCGATGTTTGAAAATATGCTTTGTCCTGCTATTATCGTTGGTAATGCCCAGCCAGAAATATTAGAGTGGCATGAAAATTCCCCACCGGGGAATCGCTATCTGGCAAAAAGTCACTTTGCAAATGGCATTTTAGAAGGATTAAAATATTTTGGATTTTACAGAGAATAATTGATATGAAAACCATTGTTTATCAATCCTATCGGGGAAACGAAACACCAAATTGGCTGGAAACTTGTATGCAAACAGTCAAAAATTGGGCAGAATTAAAAGACTTTGATTACCAAAGAGTAGACAACTTTTTTGACTATGTTCCCGATTGGTATATAGATAAATCTCAAGGTAAAATTAACGTTATTGCTGATTTAGCTAGATTAGAAATAGCGAAAAAATTTTTAGAACAGGGATATGAGCAAACTATTTGGATGGATGCTGATGTGGTAGTATTTGATCCCGATAATTTAAACATTGAAACGACAGAAGAATATTTAGTTTGTCGTGAAGTTTGGTTGGATACAGAAGATGATAAAAACTTTGGAGAAGGAGAGATATTTTGTACTGAAAAAGTCACCAATTCATTAGTTTACTTTACGCAAAAGAATAGCTTTTTAGATTTTTACATATATGGGACTAAATCCCTGGTAAAAAATCAACAAGGGAGATTATCCAGATTAGCGGTTAGCACCAAATTTTTAAGCAAACTTCATGAAATTATCGAATTACCACTATTTATGAATATGGGGCTTTTTAGTCCTATTCTGATGCACGCCATAGTGGAAGATAAAAGGGAGATTATTCAACTGTATCAACAAACTTTAAAATCTCCTATTTATGCGGCTAATTTATGTCTATCCTTTAGAAATCAATCTCATAAAGGCATCATGGTGACGGATGAACTCTTTCAAGAAACCATTGATAAACTAATTCAAACTAAAGGAGGGATGATCAACTGAGACTTCTCTCCCTAACCATCTTTCGTTAAACTGGGAATCACAAAAATAATAATAATTAGCCATCAAAAACTATGATATTAAGGTGGGAATAATGACAGTATCTTTCCTGGAAAATTTTAAACAACAAACCGAGTTAGAATTTAATATACTCAAGTTCCGCATAGAAAATTTTAGCAAACAAAAATTCAAATGTCCTGTTTGTGGTTATTATGGACCTTTTCGAGATTTAGCAATGTCAACAGGTTCAACAGCAAAGCATGAAAGATGTATTAGGTGTCGCTCTTGGACAAGACACCGTTTACAGAAGCTAGTGTTAGACGAATTATTTAAAGACTATGATCCCTCAACCAAAAAGATCTTACATTTTGCACCAGAAAGATTTTTTCGGAAAACTTTCCAAATCTTATTTAAGGAGTATGTTAGTGCGGATTTAATGATGGAAGGTGTAGATGTTAAATGCGATATGACTAACTTACCTTTTGAAGATGCAACCTTTGATTTTGTTGCTGCTTGTCATGTTCTTGAACATATTACAGATGACTATAAAGCACTTTCAGAAATCAGAAGAGTCCTTAAACCAAATGGTATTGCGATTTTACCGGTTCCTATTTTGGGTAAAAAGACTATAGAATATCCAGAAGCTAATCCTAATGAATGGGATCATGTGAGATGTCCGGGAGAAGATTATTATGATCGCTATTTAGATTTCTTCTCTGTTGTTAAACAATATACTTCTCAAGATTTTTCTGATGTCAATCAAATCTTTATCTATGAAGATCGAACTATATGGCCTAATGAACCTTGTCCTCTGCGTCCACCAACTCCGGGAGAAAAGCATACTGATGCCATTCCGGTGTGTTATGTGTAACCATGATTCATAAATAAGTTGAGTAGGTACGAAAAAACCAAACTATGTGAAGAAAGATTAACGATACTTTAACCCTTTTTTCTCATAGCTCCTGCCTCATCCTAAAGATAAATATTCATGCCCATCTGACTTGAAAATTGGGGAAGGTGAAAGGGCTTATTTTCATTCCTCGTGGTGTACGCAGTTCATGATGGCTACTTAGGAGCTTTATTTTCACCGCAATTAAACCATAATCATCAAGTTACTTATGCAGATTCATACACCTGATTGGGTGAAACACGCAGTTTTTTATCAAATATTTCCTGATCGCTTTGCTAGGAGCGTTCCAGTAGATCAAAATTGGTTACTCAATCTGCCTTTAGAAGATTGGAATGCTCCTCCGACATTTCATGGCTATAAAGGAGGAAATCTGTGGGGAGTGATTGAAAATCTCGATTATTTACAATATTTGGGTATTAATGCAATTTACCTAAATCCTATCTTTACCTCAGCTAGTAATCATCGTTATCATACCCTTGATTATTATCAAGTTGATCCTTTATTGGGAGGAGAGGAGGCATTTACAAGTTTATTAAAAGCTGCTCATAATCGTAGTATTAAAATCGTTTTGGATGGAACTTTTAATCATGCTAGTAGGGGCTTTTATTTTTTCAATGATGTTATAGAAAATGGTCAAAATTCCCCTTGGTTAGATTGGTTTAAAATTCAAGGATGGCCTCTTTCACCTTATGATGAATCTCTGCCTGCTAATTATGATTCATGGAACGGAATTAGAGCTTTACCAGAGTTAAATACCAATAATCCAACAGTACGCGAATATATTATGCGTGTAGCTGAATATTGGATTGAATTAGGTGCAGATGGTTGGCGTTTAGATTCAGCAGATTACATTAAGACTCCTGGTTTTTGGCAAGAGTTTCGGGAAAGAATCAAAGCAATTAATCCTGAAGCCTATATTGTGGGAGAAATTCCTATGAATGCAACTGAGTGGTTAGATGGCACACAATTTGATGGCGTGTCAAGTTTACCCTTTCTTAATGCTACCACTGCCTTTATTGTCGGCGATCGCCAGGTAAAAGGTCATTTTGCTGAATATGCACCACCACCACCTGCGGATGCGGCTAAATATGGGGAGGAAATTAATCAATTACTGCAACTTTATCCTTGGGAAATTCAATTAACTCAACTTAATGGTATTAATAATCATGATACAGCTAGGTTAATTGATGTAGCTGGAGGCGATCGCCCCAGTTTATATTTAGCAACGTTACTATTATTTACTTTTCCTGGCGCACCTTGCATATATTACGGCGATGAAGTCGGTTTAAACGGTGGTTATGATCCAGAATGTCGTAAAGGATTTCCTGATAAAAAACAGTGGGATCAAGATATTCTTGAATATCATCGTCAATTAATTAAACTCCGTCTTTCTCATCCAGCATTAAGAATAGGTGAATATCATACCTTGTACGCTCAAGGACAAGTTTATATTTTCGCTAGAAGGTTAGAAACAGAAATTTTATTAATTGCGGTAAATGCTGGTAATGAAATAGCAATGGCGAGTATTCAACCATCATGGCAAAATCAACTCAAACAAACATTATTTACATATCATTCCAGTCAAGAAAACTGGACTAAAGAAGCCGAATTTATTAACTTTAAACTTCCACCCCGTAGCGGATTAATTATTGGTTAATTAAGTCATGAAATATCAACAATCACTACTTTTAGCAACTGATTTAGACGGCACTTTTTTAGGTGGTTCTCAACAACAACAATCTGAATTTTATCAATATATTGAAAAACAACGCGATCGCCTACTTTTAGTATATGTCACCGGCAGAGAACTGGACTGGATCAGCAACTTATTAATAGAAAATCCTCATATTCCTAAACCTGACTATATCATTGGTGATGTGGGAACAACTATTGTACATGGTGAAACATTTGAGCCAATTTATCCTGTACAATATTGGATAATTAAACAATGGAATAATGCTAACGAAAAAATTAAAACCCTATTAGCAAATGAACCAGGATTAAAACTACAGGCAGTCAATCCTAAGTATCGTGTATCTTACTATTATGATTCTGAAAAATTGCAACCTAACACCATCCAAAAAGTAATCAATGCCGGATTTGATTGCATTATCTCATCTTATAATAATATCTATTTTTATTTTGATGTCATGCCCAAAGGAGTTTCTAAAGGACCAACTCTCTTGAAATTTTTGGAGGAAATAAAGTTTAATGCAGATGAAACCATAGCTTGTGGAGATACTCTCAATGATTTATCCCTATTTGAAACAGGATTAAAGGGAATTGCTGTGGGAAATTCTCATCCCAACTTAGTTGATAAAATTCAGACAATGGATAATGTTTACCATAGTCCTTATCCTGGTGTGATGGGTATTTGGGATGGTTTGAAATTTTACGGCAAGGATTAAATGTCAAATATATAGGACTCCTATTTGATTTTTGATGGCTTGCGTGGCGTAGGCATACAAAACTCGGTACACCTTAATATTCTGGAATCCTCTTGCCCTCCTACGCAGGAAAATTCAAGAATCAAACCGGATTCCTATATCAAACATTAATTATATTATAGCAATCCTCAATAAAATGTGAACATCTCTTCTTGTCCTTCTTGTCCTACCTCTGTGTCTGGAGTGGTATGGCTAACGCCACGCTTCGCTATCGTTAAAAAACCAGTTCATAACTCAAATAGGATGACTATATATGGAAGCCTCGCCTAACATCGAAAAAATATCTAGTTTAATACGCGGCTATATGCCAGTATTAAATGGATATCGTGGCATGGCAATTTTGTTAATTTTTCTGTTACATTCTGTTTCAGATATTGCCGGTGAAAAAGCCGAATCTGTGAATGCTGTTTATAGAAATATCATGAATTCAGGTTGGATTGGAGTTGACGCTTTTTTTGTACTATCTGGATTCCTAATTACAGGAATTTTACTAGATACCCGCAACCAATCCAATTTTTTTATCAATTTTTATGGCAGAAGAATTCTCAGAATTTTTCCTCCTTACTATGTTTTTTTGATTCTTTTTTTAGGAATAATATATCCATTTATTCGGGGTTATGAATATGAAAATAACTTAGATATTTACCAAATTTGGTATTGGTTTTACCTAGAAAATTGGCAATGGATATTTCAAGGAGTATCTGATGTTGGACCAATGGCTCATTTTTGGAGTTTAGCTCTAGAAGAACAATTTTATCTTGTTTATCCAGCATTAATTTATTTTCTACCGCGCCGATGGTTAAGCTGGTTTTTAGTAACAGTTATTGTGTCTGCATTGTTGTTTCGCAGTTGGTTATTATTCACCCATCCCTTAACTTATACTCTCACCCATACTATTTATATTCATCCTTTCTGTCGAGTAGACACATTAGCAATAGGTTGTTTAATCGCTGTGTGGATGCGTTCAGATCAGATGCTTCCTGGGATATTGAAAATTTCACCAATATTCATGATCACAAGCTGCGTCAATTTGATTATCATAATTATTATTCAAGGAGAATTAAACCCATTCAATCCCATAGTAGAATCAATTGGTTTTTCTCTAATAGCTATCTTCTTTGGTTCACTGTTGATTTTATTAATCACACAATCAGAAAATAGCTTATTAGTTAAATGTCTTAATTGGCCACCTTTAAAAGGGTTAGGTACTATCAGCTACGGATTTTATATTTATCATTTTCCCATTTTATGGATATTGAATGATAGTATTTTTCAATACATTGGTCATTCTTTTATCTTGGGACATTTAGTTAGTATGTTTTTATGTGGAGGATTGATATTAGGTATTTCACTTATAAGCTGGTATTGTTTAGAGCGACCTATTCTCCGTCTCAAAACTTATTTTCCATCCAACCGTGACGATAAGTTAAGTCTGATAGAAACAGGGAATTTAAAATAAATAATTCTCTCTATTTGTCAATACCTTAGCCATTTTATGCTTTGTTGGCTTAAACGACAGCGCAACCCATCTACGAATCAAGGCTTTTTTCAATGTGGACAAGGTATTGTTTGTACAATGCCTACCCTAGATATAATTTCAACAATCAAAAGGAACAAAAAAATGACTTTAACAACTCTTCGCTTTCCTATTGATTTGGATGTTTACAAGTCTTTGAAGTTAGACCCGACTAATTCAACTTTGACTAATGAACAAAGAGAAATTCTGAAAGCTAATATTCAACTTTGTCGAGATACTATTGTTTTTTTTACCGCTGTAGCAGCAGCCAAAGGTGTGGGCGGTCATACAGGAGGAGCTTATGATACAGTTCCCGAAGTGATGATTTTAGATGCTTTCTTTCGGGGAGTAGCAGATAAATTTGTGCCAATTTTCTTTGATGAAGCAGGACACCGCGTTGCTACACAATATTTAATGGCAACTTTACAGGGTGATCTTGATGCAGAAAATCTGCTGCATTATCGAGAAGCCTATTCATTACTACTTGCACATCCAGAACGAGGACGCACTCCTGGTGTAAAATTTAGTTCGGGAAGATTAGGACACCTCTGGGCTTATGTGAATGGAGTAGCGATCGCACATCCTCATCAAGTAGTATTCTGTTTAGGTTCAGATGGTTCACAGCAAGAAGGAAATAATGCCGAAGCCGCCCGTTTAGCTGTGGCTAAAAATCTCAATATCAAATTAATTATTGATGATAACAATTCCACCTGTAGCGGATATCCAACAGATTATCTCAAGGGTTATAACGTCGGTCAAACTTTAGCTGGACATGGATTAACTGTATTAACTGGAGCAGGGGAAGATTTAGATGATTTATATACTCGTCTCTGTCAAACTGTCACTATTAATGGACCAGTAGCAGTAATTAATAAACGTCCTATGACTCCCGGTATTGTTGGAGTAGAAGGCACACCTTTAGGACATGATGCCCTATCACCAGAGTTAGCGATCGCCTATTTGGAAACTCGCGGACATACATCAGCCGTCAATTACCTCAAAAAAGTTATTCCCCTCACACATACCTACTCTTTTACGGGTTCTAGCAGCAAAACACGCCATATTTTTGATGCTACCGTTGTCTCTCTTCTCAGTCAAATGACACCCACAGAACGGCGAGAAAAGGTAATGTGTATTGACAGTGATTTAGGAGAATCCTGTGGTATCAATAAAATTAGTCAAGCCTATCCAGAGATTTTCTATCATGGCGGCATCATGGAAAGAGGAAACTTCTCTGCGGCGGCAGGATTTGGCATGGAAGCAGGAAAACAAGGCATTTTCAGCACTTATAGTGCCTTTTTGGAAATGTGTATTTCTGAAATTACAATGGCACGGCTTAATAAATCCAACGTTCTTTGTCAATTTTCCCATAGTGGGATAGATGAATTAGGAGATAACACCTGCCATTTTGGGTTAAATAATATGTTTGCCGATAACGGTTTAGAAGACGCTTATCAAACCCGTCTCTATTATCCCGCCGACGGACATCAAATGAAAGCTTGTGTGGAAACTGTATTTGATCAACCAGGGTTAAGATTTCTCTTTTCTAGCCGTTCCCCAGTACCCGATATTCTGGATACAAATAGTAAACCTTTATTTGCAGATGGTTATACATTTATTCCTGGAAAAGATGACGTAATACGAGAAGGAACAGCCGGCTATATCGTTAGCTTTGGAGAGGTACTTTACCGCGCCTTAGAAGTAGTAGAAATCCTGAAAAAACAGGGAATTAATGTCGGTTTAATCAATAAATCCACATTGAATCTAGTAGATGAAGAAATCATGGCAAAAATTGGTTCAACACCCTTTGTTTTAGTAGTTGAATCCTTAAATCGGCGTACAGGTTTAGGTATCCGTTTTGGTTCATGGTTACTAGAAAGAGGGTTTTCTCCCAAATATGCCTATATGGGAACTCATCAAGAAGGTTGTAGCGGAATTTGGGAACAACTCCCCCATCAAGGTATTGATACTATTGGCATCATGAACAAAGTTGACGAAATGTTAAAATAAGAAAAAAATCCCCGAATTCTTCTGTGATCATCACCATAAATTATCAGATGATATCAGAAGTCGGGGATCTGAATCTAAAGGAGAATAATTACCAGTGATTAAAGTGGCTTTTCTTGATCGAGATGGAGTAATTAATATTGATCATCACTATGTTTTTAGATGTGAGCAGTTTGAATTTAATGATGGCATTTTTGCTACTTGTCGTCTACTACAAGATTTAGGTTATAAGCTAATTGTGATCACAAATCAATCAGGTATTGCTCGTGGTTACTATTCTGAACAAGATTTTTTAAGTCTTACTGTCTGGATGTATGAGCAATTTAATAACCAAGATATAACAATACTGGATGTGTTTTACTGCCCACATCATCCCCAATCAACTATATCTAATTACCGTCAAAACTGCCGATGTCGTAAACCGTTACCAGGAATGATTGAACAAGCTTGTCAGAAATATCCTATAGACTTGCAAAGCTCAATCCTAATTGGTGATAGAATATCGGATATGCAAGCTGCTAAAGCCGCAGGAATCGGTAAATTTTATTTACTCAGTCCAGAAATTTTTATTCCTAAAGAATTACAAGTTTCTGCTCGGTTGGATAATCTGGAAGCACTAAAGTTTTTTATTTAATGAATTTGAGAATATGTTTATTAAATATTCATTAAATTTTACTAAACTTTTACTAAAAAACCAGCAAATTATTTTGCTGTCCCATACAAAACAGAGAGATTTACAAGCAGATGAATAAAGTTGGGCGTTATGTTCAAGAATTGCTAATATTTAAACTCATATATCCCATTCTATTGAGATACATTGACGAAAATCTCATCACGATGACTGAGGAGATGGAGAAAGATAAAATGGAGAATAATATTCCTAAATTAGAAGCGGAATATGAACAATTACCTATTCTCAAATTGATTTATTCAATTTTATTTAACTATCTACACAGCAATTTAATTACTAGAGTAGATTTACTCCAGCAATGTCAAGCAGAGAATAATCTTTATCAGTTAAAATATGATGAAATTATTCAAATTGAACCAGCTATAAGTTATCAAGAAATTCCCGCAGCATTTAGAGAAAAAGAAGGTAGCTTTGAATTTACTAATCCTTTTGCTGCGGTTGTCAAAAACGTGGAGTTATTGGGAATTTATGGGATTGGTTTTACTGAGGATAAAAATATTATTTTAGAAACAGTTTTAGATAGAGTAGATGTCTTAGAACACACTACTATTTCTACAATGAGGGCAGGTTTCAATTCTCAATATATTACCCCTATAGCTAATATAGAACATTTTGATTTAGCTTGTTCATTTGTTAATTATTGGAGTCATTTATATGCTCATTGGATATATGAAGCTTTAACTCGATTAGAAGCCATTGAATATTATTCTCAAAAAACAGGTAAAAACCCAGTCTTAATAATTGATAGAGATATTCCTAGTTGGAAAATTCGCTCTTTAGAATTGATGGGTTATGGTCTAGAAAATTATATCCAATGGAATGGATATAGAGCTAAAGTTAATGAATTAGTTATTTGCTCTAAAAGACGTGAAGGAGGACGTATTTCTATCAAAGCTTGTCATTGGGTAAGAGAACGTATCCTCAGTAACGTAGATAGTTATGCAAATCCAAATCTGGTTTTGAGTCCCAATATTTTTATTTCTCGTAAAAAAGCAAATGCTCGCCGCATTTTGAATGAAGAAGAAGTAAGCAATACTCTCGATAAAATGGATTTTGTACCTTATGTTCTAGAAGATTTAGATTTTGCTGACCAAGTAAAATTGTTTGCTCAAGCTAAATTTATTATTGCTCCTCATGGTGGTGGAGTAACAAATATTATTTTCTCCCAAAATTTAACTTTAATTGAACTTTTTGGTCAGAAAATTAGCCATTTCTATTATACAGTTGCTAAAGGATTAGGATTCGATTATGCTTGTATGTTTTGTGAGGTAAAGAATGAAGATATCATTGTCAATTGTGAAGAATTAAGTAGAATCGTTGATAAAATGACAAAAAATAGAATTTGATAATGTAAATTAGATGATCATAAAGCTTGATGAAAATTTAAATTTTGACTAACAGATTATTAATTTTGTATGAACAGTAAATTAAATTCTCCTAAACATTGCTTAGTCACTGGTGCTGCTGGTTTTATTGGTAGCCACTTGTGTGATCTCCTCCTCAAATCAGGTCATAGTGTCGTTGGTTTAGATAATTTGGTGACAGGAAGAACGGATAATTTAAAAGTGGCTCAAACCTATTCCACATTTACATTTATTGAGCAAGATGTTGCTGATATTTCCCCATCCATATTAACAGATATTGACTGGGTATTTCATTTAGCAGGATTAGCTGATTTAGTTCCCTCAATCCAAAATCCAGGAGCATATTATCATGCCAATTTACATAGTACATTCGTCCTTTTAGAAGCTTGTCGTACTGCTAAAATCCAAAAATTTATCTACACAGCTTCTTCCACTTGCTATGGTATTCCTAATCAATATCCCACATCAGAAACCTATCCTTGTCATCCTAAACATCCATACGGCTTAACAAAATATTTAGGTGAACAATTAGTCATGCACTGGGCGCAAGTTTATCAACTTCCAGCCCTTTCTTTACGATTGTTTAATGTGTATGGACCAAGATCCAGAACCACAGGAGCTTATGGTGCAGTATTTGGCGTATTTTTAGCTCAAAAACTAGCGAAAACCCCTTTTACTGTTGTTGGAGATGGAATGCAAACGAGAGATTTTACCTTCGTTAGTGATGTAGTAGCAGCCTTTATCAAAGCTGCTGAATCGGATATTACCGGGGAAATTATTAATATTGGTTCTGGTAAATCTGAAAGCGTTTTAACACTGGTGAAATTATTAGCAGGAGAAATTACTCACATTCCCAAACGCCCAGGAGAACCGGATTGTACTTGGGCTGATATTACTAAAGCTACGACTCTTTTAAAATGGCAACCTCAAGTACCTTTAAGTCAAGGTGTAAGTGAAATGTTAGCCAATATTGAACTTTGGCGAGATGCTCCAGTTTGGACACCAGAAACAATTCAGCAAGAGACAAAATCGTGGTTTGAGCATTTAGGAAAGGAATAAAAATGACCAACTCATCTATAAGACTTGACCAACAATCAATCAAGGTACAAACTACTGGTAAATCTCTATGTCAAATTACGCCCCAAGTCCAAGCAGTCATTACAGAATCGGGAATTACAGCAGGAATTTGTAACCTTTTTATCCGTCATACTTCCGCCAGTTTATTGATTCAAGAAGAAGATGCCAAACCAGACGTGGAAACCTTTTTTGCGAAGTTAGTTCCCGAAAATGGTCAATATCTTTTAGCCGGACAAGGTTTAGATGATATGCCGGCACATATTCGCTCTGCCCTTACCCATACCTCTGAACAAGTTCCGATTGCTCAAGGTCTTTTGCAGCTAGGACGTTTACAAGATATTTATATCTGGGAACATCGTCAATCTGGTTACATCCGTGAAGTCGTTATCAATATATTGGGATATTAAAAATGTCACAACTATTAACCATTAATCAAATACCCTTCGTTAATCTTAAAAGTCAACACGCTGCCATAAAGTCTGAGTTACTAGCAGCAATGGGTGAAGTCCTTGATGATGGCAACTTTATTTTAGGCGAGCAAGTTGCAGAGTTTGAGCGTCAGTTTGCTCAATTGTGTGGCGTTCGTTATGCAGTTGGTGTTAATTCTGGGACAGATGCCTTAATTTTTGCACTCAAAGCACTTGGTATTCGTTCTGGTGATGAAGTTATTACTGTCCCTAATTCTTTCGTGGCTTCAGCTACCTGTATTCGCATACTTGGTGCTAAACCTGTATTCGTTGATGTGGGCGATGATTACAATATTGATCCAACTAAAATCGCCGCAGCTATTACTCCCAAAACAAAGGCAATTATCCCTGTACATCTGACGGGAAGACCTTGTAACATGAAACCAATTTTAGATATTGCCCAGGAAAATGGAATAGCTGTAGTGGAGGATGCCGCCCAATCTGTACTGGCTGAGTATCAAGGTCAACGAGTAGGTTCTTTGGGAATAGTGGGTTGTTTCAGTTTACACCCCCTGAAAAACTTAAATGCTTGTGGAGATGGAGGAGTAATAGTAACGGATGATTCCAAACTGTATGACCAGTTAAAAATTATGCGGAATATTGGTTTACGAACTCGTGATGACTGTGTGATGTGGTCTCATAATTCTCGCTTAGATACTCTACAAGCAGCTATTCTGTTAGTTAAATTGCGTTACCTCCAGGAATGGACACAGCAACGTCAAGAAAATGCTCACTATTACCAAAGTCAACTTGCGGGTATTCCTCAAATCATAATGCCATGGGAACGAGAGTGGGAAAAATGCGTTTACCACACCTTTGTTATTCAAGCTGAACGGCGTGATCAATTGCGTCAATTTTTGAGCGATCGCGGTATCGGTACAGCAATTCATTATCCAGTGCCAATTCATCTATCTACAGCAGGTAAAGAATTAAGCTATCCAGCAGGGAGTTTTCCTGTCGCAGAAATGCAAGCAAGCCGCATCCTGAGTTTACCTATTTATCCAGGACTAACCGTTCAGGAACTTGAGCAAGTTTGTGAAAACATTAAGTTATTCTATCAATAAATAAGCCTCAAATTTTCTTCACTTTTGACTTGCTGTTGTGCATTTTGAATGCACGACAGCTTACCCTCTAAGCTATACACATCATTTCTAAAATCCAAAATATGCTAAAGTCTAACATTAATTCACTAAATATTGGCTGTGCTGCTTGGGGCTGGAGAGAAGTGGAAATACCTGAATATTTCCACTGGATAGCTAACCAAGGCATTCGTTCAGTAGAAGTGAATGCTCATCCCCAAGCACCCAAACATCTTTTACATGATGGTGATGATCAAGCAGTATCTAAAATTGCTGATTGGGCTAAAGAAGCAGGAGTAGATATTATTTGTATAGCAGGAAGAAATAATTTTACACTCTCAGATGCAAATGAGTTAGAAACAGAAATTAAAAGAGTAGAGCGTTTTGTTGATAGTGCTGAAAAATTAGGGGCAAAATTTGTCAGATTATTGTCTGGTGATCACAGAAATAATTATATTCTCCCAGATGTTTTTCCTCTGTTGCATTATGCCTTTAATAAAATCGGTGATTACGCCGAAGAACGAGGAATTCAAATAACGATTGAAAATCATGGTGGACCAACTGCAACCGGACAAAGAGTGGCCAGAATGATGGAAGGTATTAAAAGTCCTGCTGTTGGTATTAACTATGATCCCGCTAATTTTTTGAATCAGGGAACTGATCCTTTGATGGCACTCCGCTATATTCTTCCTTGGGTAAATTATAGTCATTGGAAAGATGTGCAATGGGTTAATGGTAGTCCTCAATTCTGTGCTTTTGGAGAGGGAGAAATTATCTGGGAACCGATTATTAAAGAACTATTAAATGCAGGTTATCAGGGATATTGGGTGGTTGAATATGAAGAAACATCAGATGTTGAGCAGGGAACGAAAGAGAGTTTAAATAACTTGTCTCAAGTATTACAAAAATTTGCCGTTGTCTAAGTTTATTTCATTATTTTCATCAGGGGTTAGCAATTAAATGTCATTTTCTTTAGATGGTCATGTGGCCTTAGTTACAGGAAGTTCTGCTGGTTTAGGGAAAGCGATCGCTCTCAAATTGGGACAAGCAGGTGCTAAGGTAGCAATCAATTACAGCAATAACGAATCACGGGCTAAACAGGCTTTAGCTGAACTTGAACAACAAGGTTGCCAAGCTATTTTGGTTCGTGGGGATGTTACCCAAGAAGAAGATGTAGCAGCAATTTATGAAGCGATCGCCTCTCAACTGGGTGCAGTAGATATTTTGGTGTTAAATGCCACAGGAAACCAACCCCAGATCCCCTTTGAGGAATACACCTGGCAAGATTTCCAAACCATGCTGGATTTTTTTATCAAAAGTCCCTACTTATTAACTCGTATTTGTTTACCCTCCATGAAACAAAAACAATGGGGACGAATTATTAATATTAGTAGTGACGTTTGTTTCCGCTCAGTTAATAACTTCAGTGCTTACGTTACTGCCAAAAATGGACAACTGGGATTTACACGCAGCATGGCCACCGAATTAGCGCCTTTTGGTATTACAGTTAATGCAGTTGCTCCCGGTTGGATACCCGTAGAACGCCATGAAAACGTTCCTCAAGAAAAAAAAGACGCTTACCAAGTCAGAATTCCCATGCAGCAATGGGGTACTCCACAGGATATTACCGAAGCAGTGCTTTATTTCGCCAGTCATGAGTCCAGATTTGTTACAGGGCAATATTTATGTATTAACGGTGGCTTTACTCTTATGTAAATCTGATTAAGACTGATTGAGTTATAAACAATTCAGCTTTTTCAGGATTACACAAAAAATACCAAAAATATGGCGTTTCATAATTGCGGAATGTGGGATATAATATATCAAACATTCTGACTCATGACCCTTGATTATTTAATAAGTGTTTTTAATACAGATAATATTCCTTTAGCATATTCATTTTCTGCTATTTGAAAATGTAATTTCCTAGCTTCGCTGGTTGCATTTCCAACTAAATAACCATGTCTAACAGTTTGCAGCATTTCAATATCATTACCACTTTCACCAAAAGCTATGGAGTTTTGATAGCTTACATTTGTCTGCTGTAAAATAAAATTAACTATATGTTTTTTACCTGTCCCTGATGGGATAAAATCAACATCATAGCAATTGTTTGGATCTCCAGATAAAGGATTTGCTTGACTAATATTTACTTGAATACCAGCTTTTTTCACTAACTCTTTTATCTTCAAAATTGCCTGATTATCAATTAGATCATTTTGTTGATGGTAATAGTAATTTTTTAAAAAAGGACAATCTGCTATTTGAGGTTGTGGTGTCAAATGTATATTATCTAATTTTAAAAAACTAACTAAGTTATTAACTAAATTCTCAGAGAATCCAGTTTTCATAAGATTGTTTTCCCATATTTTATCTTTTTCAGCGTATTGGTTTTGATTGAAGTAGATTAGTTCAGTCCCTAAACTACTAGCAATAAAATGAGGTAATAATGTCAAACCACATTTATTTATTTTATCAAAAACTGAAGTTAAACTACTACCAGTAACCCAACCAAAAAAGATTTGTTTCTGATATGTTTCATTTAATAAATACTCCTCAAGTTCTTTGAGATCATTTTTATAATCCTCTCTATTTTGATGAGCAAGATAAGTTTCATCAAAATCTGTAAAAACAACGTATTTTGGTTCTGGGACAGAAGGTAACAGTTTTATATTATGTTTGCAATATTTCATATAATGCTTATACACATTATTTTATTTTTTGTGAGATTCGGGCAAAAAGACTTTATATTTTACATCCTATTATAGCCCACATTCAGCAGGTAAAACCAGAAAAAAGGTATTTTAATCTAAGTGGACTAAAGGTAGCTAAAGTGAAAACAGAACTACAAGTGGATGTTAAAGACATTGACCATTTAGGGATAATTGCGGGAATTATAGATGAAATAGGGATTGTGAAGATAATAGATCAAGAAATAGGGACTCATGCACCAATACCTTAGCCAAATTACGAGGGTGAGATGATAATGCTTTAACCATGAACTCACCTGAGTTCGACGTAAATTAAAAAGCTCAAAGTGAGTAATAGTAAGACTTTTCTCAATAATTAGTGCTTATTGACAATATAAATTCATAGTAAAAAGTTCTCAAAACATTAATTTTTTGAGATGTATTTACTATTAAATAATATTGATATTTAATTAGTAATTAAGCCAAAAGAAACGGTAAGGTTTCAATTTCATCATCGTCCAATTTTAAAGAAGGTTTTTTGGGTTGCCAAGTATAAGCTATTATTGCAGCAGTAACATTAACCATGAAAGGTCATTAATAATCAAATGAAGCTTAAAGCCAAAATACCAACAAATAGAACTTTTCCCTGTCCGTTCGCTGATTTTGAAAAGACAAGAGGAATTAAAGCCTTAATGCAAAAGGAAACAGGTGATTTTTAAGTAATCCGTTGATTATCGGTAAAATTTATGACTGTCACGGGAGGCTTCCAGAGGTGATTATTTAAGGCACAGGGATAGCATGAATCATAAAATCGCAAAAGCTCTATATGAGATGAAAATGCTTGAATCAATTGAATCGCCTGGATTACAAGCCCTGTAGGGCTTAATTAAATCTTGCGGGTTAAAAATGAGCGAACGGACAGTTAATTCATCAGATTGTAATAAAATTAATGAATCGGCTCTAATTGGATCATTTGATAATTCGGTGGGGCTAAGTTCTGTTAATTTAATTGGTGAACCTAGTAACCATGTGGCTAAGTCTTCTTTGAAGTTTTCAGCAAGGAATTTGCAGATGTTGTCATACATGAGAATTTGAAAAAATCAGATTAGGTATTGTTGATCAATAATGACTAATTGTTGTTTAAACTAAGATATCGTCGCAGAATATTTTGCGCCTGTTCTAGTAATTCTGTTTCTAATTCTCCTAATTGTTGAGTTAAACGAATTTTGTCAAATGTCATTGGTTCAACGCATATTCAAATACTATCTACAGAAAGTCCATTTTGCGCTGATGTAGTTACTTCAACTACCGCAGGTGAAATCCGAGGATTATTAGGTTTTGCGGAAGTAAAAGGTAAAACTGTGACTTTGCTGCGTTGGTTGTTAAACAAAGTCCCAGAAATTATGAGTGCTGGACGAGTTTTTTGAATTTCTGTACCTACAGATGGATCAAATGTAACTACCCAGATACTTCCCATTCGGTAATCGCTATATTTTGCCATTCACTTTCCCAACCTAATTCTAATTCATCAACCACAGCGCAAGCAGGAGAACCATCATGCGCCTGCTTTTTCTCAATCTCTGTTTGCTCAAGACCAATGTTTTTGATATCATTTTGAACATTGTAAACATTGACATTAACAGAAGTTGAATTTGATGCAGGCTGGTTTTCTACAACTCTCTCTTTTAAAGCCTCATCAACAAGTCTAGCAATATAATTTTTTGCTAGTTGATGAATGTTGTTTATCCCCTTGATAACAAAAGATCCAAATCTAGACCCTCCAAAAATTGCTTCGATAAATCCCATAGTCCTAATTTTTGAATAGATTTTTGATTGCCAGTTTATATTTTAATGCCTCAAAACAAAACCGCAAATATACGCAACTGCACACCAAGTTAGCCAAGTTCATCTGCGTACATCTATTTTCTACAGACTTAGAGTTAAAATAAGATTATTAATAACCCATCCAAACAAGATTGCAAAAACATCATGGTTTCTATTTCCAAGACAGCAATCCGGTTGTATGATACTGATTTCGTAACATGGACACAGCAAACCGCTGAGTTAATCCGTGCTGGAAAATGGAATGGGGTAGATTGGGAAGCGGTTGTTGAGGAGATTGAAAGCTTGGGAAGGTCAGAGCGAAGAGAGTTAAAAAGCCGATTGGAGGTATTGTTACAGCATTTGCTAAAATGGCAATATCAGCCCGGTTTGCGAAGTGGCTCTTGGCAAAATACAATTACAGAACAACGAAACCGTATTGAAGATTTACTCCAAGATAGTCCCAGTCTTAATCCCTATTTAGAAGAAGTTTTAGTTGAGTGCTACCGCAGAGGAAAAAAACTCGCAAGTAACGAAACTGGAATTTCTCAAAATACCTTTCCAACAGATTTACCTTACACTATCACTCAAATTCTAGATATAGAATTTTTACCATAAACCATCACACAATTTGCAAAACAACTAATGTCATATCATCAGTATTTTGCCGCTCAAAACCGATAAATTGCTCAACTTGATCAAAGAGATATTCCACAATTTCCTGGGGACTAGTGCAATACTTACAAGCTGTGCGGAAAGATGTAACAAAATTATCTTCATCAAAGCGATCGCAAAAATGGTAAATTTTACTATTTACGCGACTTACCAATAAACTCAAAATAACTTATTCTCTCTTCTTTTCTTACCTTCGCGCTCTTCGTGTCTATATCCCTCCGGGACGCTGCGCGAACGTGGTTCATTTTTTATTGTTTGTGTTTAAAAATTATTCCAAAATAACCCTCGATCATATTCTGCCAACTGCTCCAATTTCATTCAACCGAAACATACAATGTACAGCATGAGGATGTTTATCGCGTGCTTGTTGACTAGCAACTTCCTTATCTTGATCAAAGAAATAATCACCACTATCCGGTTCTACGGCAATATACCAATTATAATGTTCCTTCATTAACTCAGGACGGACACGCTCAAAAATTGCTCGACAACGTTTATGAAAGGCTTCTTTTTCCGCTTTACGTTTAGCTAGTTGTTCCGGTGATAAAGTCAACTCAGGAAAGATTCTGCCTCTTCTTCTGGGTGGTTGTGATGTTAACATATTTGTAAACTCGCTTTTGACAATTAACTATTTTAATAGTAACATTTCCAGCAGATTTACCTGACACTGTTAATCAAATTATAGATATAGAATATTTGCGATAAAATCACACAATTTGCAAAACAACTAATGTCATATCATCAGTATTTTGCCGCTCAGAACCGATAAATTGCTCAACTTGATCAAATAGATATTCCACAATTTCCTGGGGACTATTACAATACTTACAAGCTGTGCGGAAAGAGGTAACAAAATTATCTTCATCAAAGCGATCGCCACCAGCAGCCGCCGCATCAGTCAAACCATCAGTATAATAGATAATCGTATCCCCAGATTCTAACTGTACCTGAGCATCTTCATATTCACTATTAGCATCTAACCCAATTAACATCCCTAACGTATCCAACTGGCTCACAGTTTTTGTGGCTGCGTGCCACCATAAAGGCGGATTATGGGCTGCATTACTATAAGATAAAATTCGCGTTTGTGGGTCATATTCTGAATAAAACATAGTTACAAAGCGGTGGGAATTTTCCAAATCCGCATACATAACCCGATTCAAATTTTGTAAAATTCCTGCCGGGGAATTACCATGCAATACTTCACCCCGGAGCATTCCCCGCAACATCGTCATAATTAAACCAGCAGGAACACCTTTACCCATGACATCCCCAATTACCAAACCCCAACTAGCATTTTCTGTAGATTCTTGAAGCTGGGATTTTAACTGGTTTTGACTGGTAGGAATAAAATCATAATAGTCACCACCAACCTGATTAGCCGGTTTACAACGGGCTGCTAGAGATAAACCAGGAATATTTGGACATTGACGCGGTAAAAGTCGGCGTTGAATTTCTGCACCAATTTCTAATTCTTGGTCTAAACGTTCTTTTTTTCTTAACTCTACAGATAGTTCATCATTATCAATAGCAACTGCTGTTTGGTCTGCCACTAAGCGCACTAATTTTTGTCTAGTTTCTGTCCAACTATATTCAGGGTCACGACTCAAAACATACAGCCAACCCCGTTCTGTATGCTTAACTAAAATAGCTGTCCCAAATACTTGTACATCTGGTCCTAAAACAGCGTGCATCTGGTCATCTAAAATACCTGTAGAAATAGCAGCAGGCCCTGAGTTAGCTAAAAGAGTAACTTGACTACTAGCAGTTTCTAAGGCTTTTCTAATATTTTTTCTTTGCTGACTATCTTGCCAATGTAGTTGTTCTAATCTAATTTGTCCATTGGGTTTATAGAGAAAAAGTGCGCTACCTTCCGCATCTGTCACTCTGGTAGCCATGAGAGGAATCAGTTCCAAAAACTGATTTAAATTATTAAAACTTCTCAGAGCAAACCCCAAAGAACTGAGCAAGTCTTGAATTTTATTTTGTTCTCTGTGCAGCCTGGACACAAGTTCCTTCAGTGCCACCACAGGAGTGACATCTGTAGTGGCGCTGCTATTAATATCAGTAGAATGAGGGGGAAATTGTGACACAGGTTAATATTGCAGTTAAGAATAGCAAATGTAGATTCTTTATAAATACTCTTTCTTGATAAATTGTGAAATCATATTGAACGAAATTCCTGATTTTAGCAAGAGTATAATAACTGTTTACAGTAATTTTTTAGGTCTTAGCTCATGCTGAGGACATTTTTAATGGTTAATTTTCCATGCTGAGGAATTGTCTAATTTGTCAAAAATAAGTCTTTAGCAATCAGTGATTTTTATGATTAATTAGCAGCCTTTCATTTTTTCATAACTGAATTAGCCCTTCATATATCTTGAGAAATAAAAATTTATCACTAGCAAAATTACCTCTATTCCTGAAAGAGTAGATATTAAGAATCAGCAAACAAAAAACTAGATAGGTTTTCGGTAAGTTGATTGATGGGTTTTGAGTCACTGGGATTTTGGTCAAAAGATAGATGTAATCATGCTTTTAATCAAAAATCTCCAAATATTGACTGCAAACATTTAACCTATATACCATAAATTCTCGAAATGTTTCCTTAGATAGATTTCTTTTATAGAAAATTTATCCCTTTTTCTAGAAAATATATATCAAACTTACTCAGCTACCAATCAATGATGAATAACCCCACCCCCGTTTTACTGGCGTAAAACTTCCTCTCCCCTCATGAGGGGCTACGGTGTACACACAAGTCTTCTAGAGTTGTCCCACAACGTTTAGATCCCCCCAACCCCCCTTAAAAAGGGGGGCTAAATTCTTCAAAGTCCCCCTTTTTAAGGGGGA
>JAKOGY010000090.1 GCA_028658405.1 Dolichospermum sp. ST_sed8
TTTGAATCGGTAATTGTCCCGTTGAAAGTACATCACAAAAGTACCCCGAATTTCCCAACTCCAAGGCGGTAATGAAACAAGATTCAAAGCCTTTATTACCGCCCGTGTTGTTTCCCTCTCACCGGCTAAAGCCGCTGAGTTTCCCACTTACCGGGTATTCTTATGATTAATTACCTGATTTAAACGAGATTTATCTAAACCAATCTGATTAAGTAGTAGCCAAGATTGGATTAGGTCTGGTCCATGTACATCCCCAGTTAAAGCTACTCTGAGCGATCGCATGACTAAGCCTTTTTTCACATTCTCTGTTTTCACAACTTGCTTAATAATACTTTGGGCAGTATCTGCTGATAACTCTGTCTGAGCTTCTAAAGCTGCGATAATTGCTTGTAATACAGTCTTGACACCTTCTTGCTGTAGTTGTTGACTGCCTTCTTCTGTCAATTCTACCCCATCAGTAAAAAATACTTTGGTCATATCCACAGCATCCACCAACCGAGTCAAACTAGCAGCAATTAACCCCACTAGCTGTTCTAACCAAGGCCGTTCTCTCCCAGCGGTGAATTGATAACCAGCTTTTTCCCAGTAAGGAATAAGTAAATCTGTCAGCTTATCAATTGGCATAATATGCAGATATTGGCTATTCAACCAATCCAATTTATCCCAGTCGAATTTAGCACCAGCTTTATTCACTCGCTCAAAGCCAAAATCCTTAGCTGCTGATTCTAAATTGAATATTTCCTGAGTAGAATCCGCTGGTGACCATCCCAGCAAAGTCATATAATTTACTAAACCTTCCGCAGTAAAGCCCATATTCTGAAAGTCACAAATGGAAGTTACTCCATCTCGCTTCGATAGTTTTCGCCCTTCTTGATTCAAAATTAAGGGAGTATGGGCAAATTCGGGAATCTTTGCCCCCAAAGCTTCATACAGCAAAATTTGTTTAGCAGTATTGGCAATATGGTCTTCACCACGAATGACATGAGTGATTTGCATATCAATATCATCCACTACCACCACAAAATTATATAGTGGTTGACCAGTACCATCAGTAGCAGCGCGAGCAATGACCATATCACCGCCTAAATCACTACCACGCCAACTCATTTGCCCCCGTACCAAGTCATTCCAGACTATTTCCCGATTATCGGCGATTTGGAAACGAATGACGGAAGAACGCCCTTGTGCTTCAAACTCAGCCCTTTGTTCTGGGGTGAGGTGACGGTGACGGTTATCATAACGAGGGGCTTCATTTCTGGCTTTTTGCCCTTCTCGTAATGCGTCCAATTCCTCAGAGGTGGTATAACAACGATAGGCTAAACCTTGATCTAGTAATTTTTGAACGGCTTCTTTATAAAGGTCTAGGCGTTGAGATTGGAAAAATGGACCTTCATCCCAGTTCATTCCTAACCAGCGCAGTCCAGCCAGAATGTTATCTGTATATTCTGGACGCGATCGCTCTAAATCTGTATCTTCGATTCTTAAAATAAACTTGCCATCATGGTGACGGGCAAACAAATAATTAAATACAGCGGTTCTCGCCGTACCAATATGTAGATTTCCGGTAGGACTCGGAGCTATGCGGACTCTAACGGTCACAGTTGATTCTCTCTTTTATAAATCATGATTACACCTTCTGATATAAAAGCCTGTGAGCTTTTTTTTATAAACTCACTATCTTGTATTCAGCATTTTAGAACGGGACTGACGGGGCTCGAACCCGCAACTTCCGCCGTGACAGGGCGGTGCTCTAACCAATTGAACTACAGTCCCTTGAGTTCGATTTAACTTTCACTCTCACTATCATGCCTCTTTTTTTTCTATTTGTCAAGTAGTTTGAGAAAAAATTTTTATATATCGGAATTTGGTAGTCAGAACAATAACTTCGCTATTTTTTTGTAAGTTGGGTTGTAGAGTATCCCTGACTCGGTGACTCCTTCTTCATGCTTCTAGATGCTTTAGTATTTCTACTTGCATTTGTTTATATTGCTGCTTTAACAAGTTTTTACTAGTTGTAATTCCGGTAGAAGCTTTCATATTTTTACTTTGTTGCACCCAATTTTTTAGGTTTTGCGTTTGTGGTGGAGAAATGCTGATACTAAACATATTAGTGCAGTTATGTGGGGGTTCTAAGGTAAAGAAAAGTAAAGAATAAGACTCATTTTCTGCCAATGACCACAGCAGTTTGAGATTTTGGGAATTTTGCATATCTAAATAACATGGTAGCCACTTAGGGGTAAGGTCTCGGTCGTAAAGTAGCGTTATCCATAACAACATCGGATGGGGATATGTAATAAAAATAAATCGAGTGTAGCGTGTAGTATACGCATAATTTTGAATTTCTAATTGTGGCAACATTAACCACAAAGAAGTTGTAGATACTTTTTCTTGACTAATTAGCTGAGGAAAGACAATTTCTTGAATTGGTTTACTTTCAGGCCAAATGAATTGGTCTTCAACCATGGTTTTTGTTTTAGATAACTCAGCATTTCTAAATCCCGAAGCTAAAGATACTTTGTCAAGAGATAGAGATTGTTCTATATTCTCCAAAATTTTGAGAATTTCTGTCATATTTTGGGGACGTTGCTCTGGCTTTTTAGCTAAACAATTCATAATTAAATCATCTAGCTGCTGCGGGATTTGCAGACCAGGTTTAACATAAAATATATGTTTTGGTGGTTCAAATAAATGCACTTGATACCAAGCTCCAAATCCTTCTGCTTTTGGTTGCCAAGGTTTTTGCCCTGTCAACATTTCAAACATCATGACACCTAAACTATAAATATCTGAACGACTATCTATATGTCCACCGTCTAATTGTTCAGGAGAACAGTATGGTAAAGTTCCATAAAATTCTTCACTAGTGGTAAGTGATTCTGTACTATTTAGGAATTTAGCAATCCCAAAATCCAATATTTTAACTAATTTACCTAATATAGGATCTGGGGTGACAATAATATTAGCTGGTTTAATATCTCTATGGACTAATAGATGAATTTTTCCGTCAATATTGACACCTTGATGAGCGCATTTTAAACCTAAACAAATTTGACGTGATAGATTGAGAAATATTGCTACGGGCAGAGGAATTAATTCCTTTAAACTCTGTCCAGATAAATATTCCATTACATAATATGGTTTACCATTACTAGTCACACCATAATCATAAGCATGGACAATATGAATACTTTTTTGGCTTAAAGCTGCGCTGAGAAGAGCTTCACGGTTAAAGCTTTCTTGTATTTGAGGATCAATAACAGTTTGAGATAAAAACTTAATAGCAACTGGTGTTCCTCCTAGCAACATATCTTCTGCTAAAAATACCTCACCCATGCCACCTCTTTCAATTAATGTTTTAATTTGGTAACGGTTGGCCACCAATTCCTGATTTTGTGGAGGTAGGTATGGACTATTGTTCATGTTGATAACCTCTACAGTTAAGAGAGAATTTATTTTGAAAGATGACTACTTGAACCTTAACTCTTTTTAAAAAAACTATCAAAGATATTACCTAACCATAATTTAACATAACCTTTAATTTTGTTTCCGTCTCTATTTAAATTATGTGCTATTTGTAATTTGACTTTTTCATAATCAATTTTTAGTAAGTTTTTAGCTTCCTGACTGGAAACATTGATATTTTTTAAATGACTGAAATTTATACAATCACTTAAATATTGACGTTGTGTAGCACTTAAAGTCACAGTCATAACTTTGGGTTGATTATTTGGGTTTTCTAAGGTAAAAAATAATAGATGATAATACCCTGTTTTTTCTAAAGATTTGACAACTTTTTGCCCAATTTCATTTTTCATATCTAAATAGTTGGATAGCCATCTAGTCAGAAAAGATTCTTCGTCAGATAGCATTATTACCCATAATACCATTGGATATACATGAATTTGGCTAATAAATTCAGTATGATGTTTATTATTAATAAATTGCTCAATTTCTTTTTGGGGTAGCATTGCCCAAAAGGTGGGAATAACACCTTCTTTTATATATAAAAGATGAGAAAAGCCAATTGGTGCTGTTGGTTTATTTTTCGGCCATTTTTTTTGTAAACATTCTTTTTCAGTAACAGATGTCACCGGAATTAATTCTACTGCTGGTGTGGGGGTAAATTTCTGATTATCGCTTGTGTGATCATTAAGTAATAGATTTTTTCGATCTAATTGTATTTTTATTTTGCCTAAAATATTTAATATTTCTTGAACGTTTTGGGGTCTTTCATTGGGATCTTTGGCTAAACAATGGATAACTAATTTTTGTAATTCATCAGGAACTTCAACTAGAGGATTTACTTCTGCAAATGTCGGCGGATTTTTAAAATGATGAATTTGATACCAAGTACCGAAAGATTTACTGGTACTATCTAAGGGATGTTTCCCCGTTAACATTTCAAACATTAACAGTCCCAAGCTGTAAATATCAGAACGGGCATCTATTTGTTTTTGTCCTTCCATATGTTCTGGGGATGAGTATGGTAAACTACCAATAAAAGAGTCGGTTAGTGTCATTCCCCCAGTTTCTGTTAAAAATTTAGCAATCCCAAAATCAAGAATTTTCACCATTTCTGATTTTTTTCCGATTTCGTTAATGAATATATTTTCTGGTTTGATATCTCTGTGAACTATAGGATAAATTTTACCTTTGAGGTGAACACCTTGGTGAGCGCAATGCAGTCCTAAACATATCTGTTCACAAAGTTCTAAAAATATTGGTAAATTTAAATAATTTTTTTGGATAATTTGGTTTAATGGTCTACCGCGCAAATATTCCATAACATAAAAGGGAATTCTATTATCAGTTACTCCATAGCTTAATAAGCGGACTATATTCTTACTTTTTTTACCTAATTGGGCACTAACAAAAATCTCTCTGCCAAAACGTTTTGCTACTTCCTGACTACTAAGACGTAATGTGAGGATTTTCACTGCAACTAGCATACATCCTTTAGAAACATCTTCTGCTAGGTAGACTTTTCCCATTCCTCCTTCTCCAAGTAAATCTCTGATTAAATAACGGTTATTTAATAACTTGTCTATGAAAATGTCTGGTTTTTCTGATTTTGTTGTGTTGTTATTCATAAGTCAGGAATTAGAATAATCTATAGAACTAATTGTTGATTTTGGAAATATTAGCTAAGGTGGGCATTGCCCACCCTACTTGAAATTTTTGAGCTATCATTTTATAATTCCTAAATAACTTTAAAAAGTGGGTTGATTTTTAATGCTATTAAGGCTTGTTTTTTGCCATACTACGCTCTCAACAAGCTCTAATTATTGTTTGTTAAAAGTTAGGTATTTTGAAGCGGCGTAATAATCTAGTCAGTGGAGATTCAATTTTCAGTTTAAAGGCTAGAATTTGGGTTTGTTGTAACCCGTTAAAATTATTATCACTGATCAAAATTAGTGATGGTTGTCCATCAGGTAGTTTTGCACCCAAGGTCAAACCTTCAATATTATCTAATGATACATCTAAAGTTCGTAAATCTAACAGGAGTTTTTTCTCTGCTGGCTTAATTTTATCAGGGTCAATTTTGGCAATACTATCTAGGTTATGAATGTCAGTGGCATTGTCTAGGGAAACCTGAAATAGAAAAACCGTAAATCCCAAACCTGTGAAACTTCTTTCTATACTGAGAAAGTGTCCTTCGTTATCGAGGGCTAGTAAATCGGGTAAGCCACTGGCAAATTTACCAGTAGGATTAAACAAGGGTGTAACTGGTTCTGTTTGGTAAAGAAATTCCTGTGCTGGCTGCTTGGTTAAGAGGTTATATACCAAAATGCGGCTAGAAGTACCAACACCGGATTTAGCTGCTACACCATCTTGAATCAAAGCATTCTCTGTGGCTGTAAATAGGAATTTTTGATTAGGTGTAATGGTGAGGCTTTCAAAGGCTAAGTTATTGCGGATGCCTTTTTGCTTTTGAGGATCTGGCAAAAATTTATCTGGTATGGGTAGGGTACTAATTGTTTGTCCAGAAGCCAGCGCAAATTCTTTAATAAACGGATTTACTAATCTGTGTACGTCACCTTCAGAAGAAACAAATATGGTATCTTTATTGGTGAGGGCAATTCCTTCTGTATCAGTGGTCTTGGGAAGAAATGGTTGATTATTGTTATCTAATAAGTTTGTTATAGCTACGGGCATAACATCGTTATTGGTCAATTTACCTTTACTAAGATCAATTGTTAAAGTATAAAACCGAGGTGGTGCTTTTTGGCCTCTATCATCGGATATTGCATAGTATAGATTATTTTTAGCATCATAAGTAATTCCCGATAAACCACCAACTTCGGTTTTTTGGAAGATTAAACCTGTGGGTAAAGTAGCTTGTCCAATAAATTCTATGCTATTGACAATTGAAGAAGCAAAAACGAAATTACTAATCAGAAAACTAATCAGAATTAGTGGAATAATGAAGATAAAGATTAAGGACAGTTTGCGAGGTTTTGAGAGACGTGGCATATAGGAGAAGTTTAGGAGTCAGGAGTTAATAAACCACGAAGGGACGAAGAACACGAAGGAAGAAGGAAGAAGTTTTATGCACTTGCAAAAAATTTGACTAGCCAATCTTTCACTGTCCGGGTGGCGCGACAATCATCTTCGTTGTAGTCTTGGATGATGGCTAATAGGGTGCGATCGCCTGTTTCTAACCACTTATCATACCAGTAAATACATTTGGCACCATTGGCTGTTTGTTCACGCCATTCAAACCCTAACCAACGAGCAATGCTTTTTAACGCATAACTATCTATTGGTAAAGCCACACTTTGAATTAATTGTTCATAGATATCAATAAACCGATTGAGTAGAGGATGGATCTGGGAGTATGGTGTGCGATACAGTTTACCAAGGTGCTTGACTGTATCTACTTCATAAGCACAAAAATGATAAATTGGTGCTTGGGGATATTGATTAACTAAATTCAGAAATTGCTGCCAAATTAATGCTTCTTGCTCTGGTGTTTCGGCCAAAAAAGCATAAAATTGTTCGGTGTTAGCTAGTCTATCTACAACTAAAACACCTAAAAGATAATTTAAATTTAAATCTGGCTGGGCTTCAATATCAAAATAGAGTTCAATGGGGGCTTTAAAAGTTAGATATTCTAAGGAAAAGCAATCAGCCAGAATTAAAGGTTGTTTAGTGTATGCTGATTGAGCTTGGATAACTAATTTAGCGGCTACATTACTATCAAATCCTATGAGGTTTTCTAAGGTGCTAGGATGGGTATGAGCCAGTGATTCTAAAGTGGTGATAGCCAGATTTTGCAGTTGCGTGTAGCGAATGGGTGTTACACCTGGTATCAGTGAAAGGTGTTCCTGAGATTTGGCGATCGCATGACAATAATTATACCAGTGACAAAGGCTACACTTTTGCCGAGAAATAAAAATTTCTGGTGCTTTTACTGAGTCAATGACTTGAGTATATTCATTTAAAATTTCTAACATTTGTGGTGTCCATTTATCTAAATCCACCAGGTATGTTTTATCTTTATCTCGCAATATCAGCCCAGCTTTACTCAGAATTACATCCTGAATTGTAGCTAAAACTTGGGCATGAAAAGCAATAACTACTTGATATTCTTGCTTAGGACGTTTACCTAATTCAATATTAACTGGAACATAGTTCCAATTGCCAAAACGGGACTGACCTGGCTGTTTGACAAGTAAATCTGGGCGACTCAGCAAAGTATATTTTTCACGATATGTACTTAATAGCACACCACGGCGAATATAACTAACTCCTTGCTGCATCAATTTTAGAGTTGATGCTGCTCCGGCTTGCCAATCTCCTGAAGCATAATTAGGTTCGTAGTAACTTAACTTTCTGACTATCCGCTGATGATGAGAAATTTTGTCCTGTTGGACTTTTAGCACTAACTCATTGGCAATCTCGCGCTCAAGGTAATCACCGTGAACATCTAAAAAAGGTCGCCGCTGACAGCGTTGAAATTGCAGTAAATGTTGAGCATTAATTAACATCCTTACAGCAGATCGCAGATCAATGAGGTACAGAATCTAAATTCAAAGCTAGACACCAAGCCAGTTTTACTCCTGACTCCTGCTTTATTAAGAATTGAATTGTTCAGCAAAATATTGTAATCCTGATTGTGATTTTTCATGTTCAATAACAAACACATTAGAGTAAAGATTAGCAATAACTTGTTTTCCTTGTTGAGTCAAGGATAGATAACGCAGACCATCTGTAATATAAGGATAAACACTATTCCAATAAAACTTGGCGTAGTTTTTGCGTAAATCCCCGGGATTTTGATATCCCAAAAGTTTAGTTACACCTGTTTCTTCAAATTCATAGTATAAACTGGTGATTTTTTTCAAGTAACGCGGGTCGCTTAATTGACCAATTAAATCAGCAGCACGGACTAAACTAGCAAAACTATGGGAATCGTGGTGATCATCTACCGCAGGTACGGGAAATCTCGTTAATTCAATATTACTTTTAATGACTTCGGCATCAATTAGAGGATGTCCACCAAACCGTTCATCAATAAATTGTTTAGCTCTATCTACATGATAGGGGGTAAGACTAGCATCAGAAGCACCAAAGGGAACAGAAACCATGCCACCATCTTGACCGGTCGCATATAAACCTTCAGATTCTTGATCTTGACGACAAACTCCTTTGACATAGCCAATATCATGACAGAGCAGGGAAATAATACAATGCAGCCAATCTTCGCAGGAAACTCCACCTTCACGGATATGTTTACCCCGCAAAATTTCTTGTCCTACCAGGGTGACAAGTACAGAATGTTCGACATTATGGTACAAAGCATCACTATTGGCGATGTTTTCCAAAGCCATATTACCAGCCCAAGCAATAATGTCTTGATAATTAGTGTTTAAGCCACCATAGGTGCGTTGATATCCTTCCCTAACTTGACTGACAAAAGCATTAATTATAATTTCAGTGGTATTGAACATACATGGTTCTCAAACTATATGTTTAATATATTCGGGTTTTTTGGCTGATGTTGTCGGAAAACAAAATATTTATAACTAATCAACAGTTATTTCCCTAGCTTACATGATTTTCTTGATTTTTGGCTAGTTTCGCACTCTTCTTTGCATAGGCGGCACCCATGACATAGAGTGTAAATCGTTTTTTGTTGATTTTTGCAACTCTTTATCAATTATCTGCCCATTTTTGGGCTAAATATTGCTACACTAAATTTCATACAAAATTATAACTTTTGTCATCTACACCTTGTGAGAGCATAAGGATCAGCTTTCGGGTGTATTCAAGATAAGAAAGATAAAAGAGCAAATCAAAACATGGTAGAATCCCTCAGAAAACCAGGCTTTGACGAAATCCGTTCTGGAGTTAAGTCCCCTGCCAAGGAAACCCTTTTAACACCAAGGTTTTACACAACCGATTTCGATGAAATGGCGCAGATGGATCTTTCCGTCAATGAAGACGAATTAGAAGCCATTATCGCAGAATTCCGCGTTGACTACAATCGCCATCACTTTGTTCGAGATGCTCAGTTTGAACAATCCTGGGACAGTATTGATGGGGAAACTCGCAAATTGTTCGTTGAATTTCTCGAACGTTCTTGTACAGCAGAGTTTTCCGGTTTCTTGTTATATAAAGAACTCGGCCGTCGCTTAAAGGATAAAAGCCCTCTTTTAGCTGAAGGGTTTAACCTAATGTCACGGGATGAAGCCCGTCACGCTGGGTTCTTGAACAAAGCCATGTCAGACTTTAATCTTTCCTTAGATTTAGGGTTTTTGACCAAGAGCCGCAGTTATACCTTCTTTAAGCCCAAATTCATCTTTTACGCTACCTATCTTTCTGAAAAGATTGGTTATTGGCGCTATATTACCATTTATCGTCATTTAGCAGCCCATCCTGAAGATCGGATTTATCCAATTTTCAACTTTTTTGAAAACTGGTGTCAGGATGAAAACCGTCACGGTGATTTCTTTGATGCGGTTATGAGAGCGCAGCCACAAATGTTGAATGACTGGAGAGCAAAACTATGGAGTCGCTTCTTCTTGTTGTCAGTATTTGCAACTATGTATCTTAATGATATCCAACGGAAGGATTTCTATGCTTCTTTGGGTTTGGATGCGCGAGAGTATGATATTCATGTCATTAAGAAGACTAATGAAACTGCTGGTAGAGTCTTCCCTGTAATGTTGGATGTGGAAAACCCAGCGTTTTATCAGCGTTTAGATGTTTGCGTCCAGAATAACGAAAAATTGGCAGCAATTTCTAGCTCTAATACTCCTAAATTCCTGCAATTCTTCCAAAAATTCCCAATCTATTTATCTCATGGTTGGCAGTTATTACAATTATATCTGATGAAGCCCATTGATGCGGCTTCTGCTCACGGTCAAGCTCGTTAATTTGAGTTGATTTTTTCTTGATAATGTAGTTATGTCTTAGACAGAACTACATTATCACCAAAAGTGTTTACCCCTCTAACTATTAAAGATTACATTTCAACTTATTAAAAGTATATGAGATTTCAAATTAGTGATTTTTTATCTATATTAGCTTTAATTGTTTCAATAGGAAGTATTCTAATTCAGAATATTGGAGTTAATAAGCAATTATTGATTTCTAATATTAACGAATATACTAAAAGGTATGAAGATATTATAAAGAATTTTCCTCAAGTTGTTATTGATGATAATTTTGATATTAATAAATTACCTATTGATGAGCAAGAAAGAATATTACGCTATATGCTTATTTACTTTAATTTGTGTTATGAAGAATATCTATTGTTTCACGATTTAAAATTAATAGATGAAAAGTTGTGGTCTATATGGAAGAATGCAATGGAGGCATCTTTTTTAAGACCTTCTTTTCGTCAATGTTGGATAATAGTTAAAGAAAAAAGCACTTATCCTCGATCTTTTATTAATTTTGTAAATAAGATAATAAATATAAAATTATGACTGTAATAATTCATGTTTGGGAACCAAAAAAAGGTAATAGTTTACGTAATCTTTTGAATTGGTCTTTTAACCATATAATTCAAAAGATTAATAAAGGTTTTGAATTACCTACTAATGTAGGTCATACATCTATTAGCATAAAACAACCCAATGGTGATTACTATTATTCTAGTCATACTGCGGCCAGATTTTTTAAAGCTGAAGCTAATCAAAAATATCTAGGACCTTCAAATTATGCAGATTATGAAAAATACTTTGAAAAAGAATATAATCTACGCAATGACAAGTTAGATTCTAAATATAGTGAATTTGTTATAGAAAATTTAAATGAAAACAATATTATAAAGTTTCTTGAAGATCCCAAAATTGAAACCTCTTTTGATTCTTTTGATTTTTCAAGATACTCAATCGTTGAAAATTGTTGTTTATACACTTTACATTGTTTAAAAAAAGGACTTGAATGTACTAAAAAGTGTAATTTATGTAGTTCTCCCGGAAATCGCATATATGGTAAAGGATCTATAATTCGCTTATTTTATCAGATTTCATATCTTATATTAGTTTCCTTAATGATATATGGAGTTATGTGGGTGATAAGTAAAATTTTTGGATGGTACCCTCCAAATATGACTTCTCTAGTTGAATATCTTAACAAAATTTACACAATTCTGCCCGATGGATTTACTAGTTCAGATGTAATACTAGGGAATATGCTTAAGACATTGAAAGGTATGCCTACCAATCCATCGATTTTTGAAATTATTGCGTATTTTACGAAGGTAATTCTTAATAATATTCTACTTGTTTTGTGGGCTATGTGGTATTGTTCTATAGCTATTCAGAAGATGGATAAGTTTAAGAATAATCCTGATAAAATGGATTCGGTATCGGCCGCAACGGTCTTAGCAGGATTCTCTATGCTACTTACACTATTCTTAGCACTATTATTATTAATCTTTCCTTATATACCTTCTTTATTCATGCTTATTATATTTATATATTTTTCATATATTCTGTTGGGACCTTTTAGAATTTGGACTCCTATAGATGTAGTAATATTTATTGAATCTATTGTTCATAAGTTTGATAAAAAGATTGACATAAAAAAACATCGTGGTTCTTGGGGGAATTTTACGAATGAATAAATAAAATAAAAAACAACAAAAATTAAATGTCTAGATTTAATGTTTTAAATTAATAATCTTTACATTTGTTAATATCGTAATAAATTTTGTATATACCTTGTCTATAACCCTTTTTTCTTCTCCCTATAATTTGCTATGTATTTATGCACAAAAGTTTTAGATATCATTTACCTTTTCTGCTGACATTTTGTTTATTTGCTAATTTATTACCTGCTGCGGGTGCGGTTGTCTGTCCAACGAATGTTAAAGAATCAAAAATAGCTGGATATTATGATAGAGATGGTAGTAATGGCCGTAGCGGCAGAGATGGACGCAGTGGTACAAATCAGACGATAAATGCTGATGGCTCGGCGGTTAATCTTGACTTATCGGGGAAAGATGGTGAAGATGGCGAAGATGGTGAACTGGGTTCTCGTCCTAGTTGTCGAAATTACCGCGAAGAGGGACGAGATAATATTAATGCCCCCAATGGTGGTAATGGTGGCAGCGGTGGTAATGGTGGCAATGGGGGTTCTGGTGGCGATTTCACGGTCTATTATACGAATTTGGCAGATTTAAAGAAAATTGCCGTTCGCGCTGTTGGTGGCGAAGGTGGACGGGGTGGAAGGGGTGCTAGAGGTGCGGCGGGTTGTTCCTGTCGTCAGCGACGTTGGGAGAAAGAACGTTGTACCGGAAACGCTGGTACTCCTAATCGTCGGTGTACTCGAAAAGTTTATCGGTGTTATGATGGGCGCGATGGCAGTGATGGTAGAGATGGACATGATGGTAAACCAGGAAAATTAGGAATTTTAAGTATAGTTAATGGTAAAGAAGCTTTAGCAGATGATCAACCAACTGCGGAAATAGGAATTTCTCAATTAGCAAATCAACAATTTAACCTTTCTAAAAATAAATGGCAAATCCGTCAAGGGGCAAAATCTTTACTGGCGATTGGTTCTATAATTAGTGATGAATATCGAGAGTTTGAACGGCGTTTAAATGGAACTTTTAAGTTAGTTTGGTCGAAAAAACAGACTATTAACAATTTTGCTAATCAACCTGTAAAACTGACTTTAAATGATAACCAACAAATAGATATTGCTTTTCCTGAAAATCTTTGGGTTGATGGTATTGCTAAAACTACAGGAAGTTTGACGGAGTATACTGTGAATCATGCTATTCCTAAAGAAGATGTCACCAGGTTAGCTGTAGGTGAATTTGCTAATTCAGGACAAAATCTTAGTTTAAGAATAGTTGATTTAGCTGGTAAATCTGATTTCATCAATACTCGGTTTCAAATAAAATATCGAGCGCAAGATAATTTTGATGATGCTTTTAATGCTCCAACTTTATATGAAGGAGAAATTCCCTCAGATTTGGTGACTCGTAGTTACAACAATTTTACCATATCTTTAGGTAAGTTAAAAATTCCTAGCCAAGCTTTAAATCCGGGTGTGAAGGTTGATATTGAAGTCGTCGCAATTCGTTCTTTAGGTGGTCGTTTTGCACAGCAAAAAATTAATTGGCAAGGGGTTATTCGTAAACGGTGATAAGATTTAGATCCCCGACTTCTTGGAGAAGTCGGGGATCTTGTTGTTCTCAATTATTTCCCCATCTTGCGTTTGAGTTTTTCTAATTCGTCTTGGGTTTCCCAATTGCGAAATGTATTTTCTAAGTCGTCAAAATTGCTGTTATAATTAGTAGCTGCATTCCAGCCATGAGTTTCAGTTTCTAATCTTTGCTGGGTTTGTGCTTTGGTTCGCGCTGTTTGTGCTTCGGTTGCTTTTGTTTGTACTTCTTGACGACGTTGTTGAATTTTGCGGAGTAGTTCTTGAGATTGGGTAATGCGTTCTTTTAAACCTTGCATATGTCCCCACATTTGATTTCCTTCTCGCAGTAGTGCAGCTTCTCTTGCTTGGGCTGGAGTAACTAAATCTTGTCTACCTGCGGCTTGGGCTTTTTGAATCCGAATATGCCATTTTTGGATTTCTTGGGCTGTGGTGAGAATTTCATCTTGCGATCGCTTCTCTTGCAATTGTAACTCGGCAATTAACTTTAATGTATCCTCTTCTTGTTCCCGCAGTTGTTCTAAAAGTGCTTCTAACTCCAAATGAGGGTTATTCCGCAAAAATTCTTCTAACCGACTTTCTAAAAACCGACTTAAATCATCAAATAAACTCACGATTAAAACTCCAATTTGGGGATATTGTGACTATTTTATATCAGGGAATAGGGAACAGGGAACAGGGAATAGGGAACAGGGAACAGGGAACAGAAAAATTTTCTTCCTTCTTCCTTCTTCCTTCTTCCTTCGTGTCCTTCGTGTCTTCGTGGTTCATTAACTCCTGACTCCTAACAAATTAAATTGGTGTTACCCAATATTTAATTCCTTGGATAATTTTTTGTTGTAATCCAAATTTGGGTAAATCATTTTCACTCCAGCCTAAATAAGTCCAATGGGGAAGATCACTAACTACAGTTTGAAACCAGCCATTTTCATTTAAAGCTTGTCTTTGGGCTGATGTTGATACTTGTAAATCAATTGCTAATCCCCAAAGATGCTGTGATGTACCTGGAGGGGCTACTAAACCGAGAATTTTTGTTTCTTTTCCGGTTTTTACTAGTGTTAAGGTTTCACTATTTGCATATTTATTCCAAAATCTTAAATTAGTGGCAAAGTTGCGAAGACAATCACCAGCATAACCTGATTTAAGAGGAATATTTTCTAAACTTTTAGCCTTATTTAAAGCTATTGCGGCTGTTTTTTGTAAATAACATTCTTGAGTACCATCTACTAAAGCTATAGTGATTGTTTTTTGAAAAGATTGTGTTTCTGATTCGTTATCTAAAATAACTTTTTGCGGTAAGTTAATTCCTAATGCCTGATTAATAAATACTGTGCCATAGGCACGCAGTAAAGTATATTCAAAAGTATCAATTTCGGGAATCGTGGGGATTTTATTGGCAATTGCTGCTAAAAACCGCTGTTGATCATCTAATTGCTGATCGGGAATAAATGGTGTATCTACAGATGTTGTTGAATTATGACAAGGCCCGTTGGAGTTAGTTGTACATTCTTGAGTAATTTGAGGTGGTTGTATTGACTGACTCTGAGAAATTTTATGAACAGATACTAAGGTAATACTAACAAAAATAATTATAGTAACGAATGCTGCTATATTCAGAATTAGTTTCATGAAAATATTACTTATTTTGAAAATTTCGATTTGATCATATCGTAATATCTAATCAGACTTTTGTATTATTAGAGATTGTTTGATAGTTTGCGTGGCGTAGCTATAAAGTTTTGGGTGGTGATTTTAGGTACTTGCTGATCCCCCCTAACCCAATACTTGTCGGTTAAGGAAATGTAGGTTGGGTTGAGCGACTCTTAACCCAACATTACCAAGGATTTCGTTGGGTTTCGTTCCTCAACCCAACCTACGATATAATGACTTTTCGAGGCTTAACCGAGCAGTATTGCCCCCTAACTCCCCTTAAAAAGGGGGGAACTAGAGTCAAAGTCCCTCTTTCTCAGGGGGATTTAGGGGGATCTGAAAATATTTGATACATTATAATAGACTTTTCAAACATCCTCTTAGATTGATTATATTTATGCTTAATCATTTTATGAAAACGATGAATTTTAAGAATTCCCGCATCCAAACTTTAGTTATTTATGGAATACTAGGAGCGATCGCTCTCGTGATGCTATTTCCATTACTATGGCTAATCAGTACAGCATTAAAATCACCAACGGAAAATATCTGGCAGTCACCACCACAATTATTACCCAATCAACCGACATTAGAAAACTTCTCTAAAGTTTGGCAATCTTTACCCTTTGGAACTTATTTATACAATAGTATCCTAGTATCAGTATTAACTGTTGGTTTAAATTTGTTGTTTTGTTCCTTAGCGGCTTATCCTCTGGCCAGACTGTCATTTGTGGGTAGAAACGGAATTTTTATGGCGATTGTGTCAACAATTATGATTCCGTTCCAAATTGTCATGATTCCTTTATATATTTTGACAGTGCAACTAGGGTTGAGAAATACTTATTTAGGTATAATATTTCCTAGTTTAGCTTCTGCTTTTGGTATATTTTTGTTACGCCAAGCCCTGATAGGTGTGCCAAAAGAAATTGAAGAAGCTGCTCGTTTAGATGGTAGTTCTGAGTTAGGATTATGGTGGCATATAATGCTACCTGCCATTCGTCCAGCATTGATTACTTTGGCTATCTTTGTGTTTATTGGCGCTTGGAGTGATTTTTTGTGGCCGTTGATTGTTATTCAGGATGAAAGTTTATATACTTTACCCTTGGGAGTAGCTAAGTTAGCAGGAACATTTTCTTTGGATTGGCGCTTAGTGGCTGCTGGTTCAGTAATTTCTATTACTCCAGTGTTAATATTATTTTTGTTTTTACAAAAGTACATTGTCCCTACGAATACTGGGAGTGGAGTCAAAGGGTAAAAAATGCAGATTAAAAAAATGCCTAATTTAGATTTAGAAAAAATTATTATTCCTTATCCTCTGACATTGACGAGTGATACTCTAGCCATTAATGCAGTTACATTAATGAGTCAATTAGATAATATCTGTCATTTGACTAAGTATTCAGGGTCAGATACTCATTTACAGAATGTGGAAAAGTCAGGTTGTATTCTGGTTATAGATCAAGAACAGTTAGGATTAATCGGCGCTCATCAAGCTTCACAACCCCGATTTTGGCAATCTTTAGAAGTTGAGTTGTTAGAGAATTTATCTATTCAATTAGCGATCGCTATTCAACAATCTCAACTCTATCAACAAGTCCAAAAAGAGTTAAAAGAGCGGATAGCATTTTCCTATCTGTGATCAAGAAGGTAATATTTACCGGATTGCAGGGATTTCTGAAGATATTACCCAAAGAAAACATATTGAAGAAACACTAAAATTACAAGAACGGGCGATCGCCGCCAGTAGTAATGGTATTATTATATCTGCAACCCATGGTCAACATTAAAACTGGTAAAATTGTGGCTGCTGAGGCTGTAATCCGGTGGTTACACCCTGAATATGGAATTATCTCACCCGCAGATTTTATCTCTATCGCTGAACAACAAGGTTTGATGATTGAAATTGGTAAATGGGTGTTTGAAAACGTTTGTATATATCTGGCAAAGTTGAGAAATGATAGACTACCATTAATAAAAATAGCTGTTAATCTTTCTGATCGCCAGATATCTCACCCCACATTATCTCAAGAGTTTACAAAAATATTAATTGAGCAAAAAATTAGTGCCAAATTAATTTCTGTAGAAGTGACTGATAGCATTTTTCAAGAATATATAAATTTAGCTGTGCGCCGTCTGCGTTTACTCAAATCCTTGGGATTTGAAATAACTCTTGATAGTTTTGGTACGGATCAATCATCATTAAACTATCTGAGTAAATTTCCTTTTGATACCTTAAAAATGGATTGCTCTCTTGTAAAAAATTTGCACCTAACTCCAGCAAATGAAACCATTGCTGCTACTATTATTGATGTAGCACAAAAGCTAAATATGGAGATTGTCGCTAAAGGAGTAGAAAGAAAAAGTGAGTTACAATTTTTCTACGAACATCAATGTTATAACATTCAGGGTAATATCTTTGGTCGCCCCATTCTGGCATCAGAATTTATTACTTTTGCCAATAAGTTGGTAATTCCTAGCATTTAGAAAAATAAATGGCCAATTCTCGTTTACAGTTATTAGTCTTAAGCAATGGTCATGGAGAAGATATTATTGCTGTACGGATTATCCAGGCTCTACAAAAATTATCTTCTCCACCAGATATTTTTGCTTTACCAATAGTGGGTGAAGGACGTGCTTATCAAAAAATAGATGTGCCGATGATTGGTAAGGTGCAGAATATGCCTTCTGGTGGATTTATCTATATGGATGGACGCGAATTAATGCGCGATGTGGGCGGTGGGTTGGTGCAGTTAACTCTGAATCAAATTCAATCTATCCACCGTTGGGTAAGGTCACAAACAAAGTTAGGTAATCAAAAGGCTGTTTTGGCTGTGGGGGATATTGTTCCCTTGCTATTTGCAGCGGTGAGTGGTGCTGATTATGCCTTCGTAGGTACGGCTAAATCAGAATATTATGTGCGTGATGAAGCGGGATTATTACCGAGAAAATCAAAATCCGCTTGGTGGGAAAATTTTTCTGGTTCAATTTACCATCCTTGGGAAAGATGGTTGATGAGTCGTAGCCGTTGTCAAGCTGTGTTTCCTAGGGATTCTCTGACTACGGAAATTCTCAAAAAATGGCCAATTCCCGCTGTGGATGTGGGGAATCCGATGATGGATGGTTTACAGACAACTTTTACTGCACAACAATTTTATCGTCCTGACGCTGAACACCAAGAAGTGATTCGTCCTTTGATTGTGACTCTGTTGCCGGGTTCTCGTGCGCCGGAAGCTTACAATAATTGGGAAATCATGATGATTGCTGTATCAGCGCTCATGGCTAGTTTACGACAGCCAAATTCTGTATTTGGGACTGCGGGGACGATGATTTTTTTAGGGGCGATCGCTCCTGGTTTAGATTGTAGTATTCTCTCCCAAACTTTACACATTCAAGGTTGGCGACTGTGTGATGAATCTCCTTTACCAATTTCTGACCCCGATAGCTTGACTTTTAAACAAAAAAATGCTTATTTTATTTTAACTCAACAAGCCTATAATGAATGCTTACATTTAGGTGATCTAGCGATCGCTATGGCGGGAACAGCAACAGAACAATTCATCGGTTTAGGAAAACCAGCGATCGCCATTCCTGGTAATGGTCCTCAATATAACCCCGGTTTTGCCGAAGCTCAAAGTCGGCTTTTAGGAATATCCCTCACCTTAGTCAACCAACCATCACAAGTTCTCCCCGCTATCCAATCTCTCCTCAAAAATCCTGATTTTTTCCATGAGATTGCCGAAAACGGAATTCAGCGCATGGGGCGTGCCGGTGCAGCACAACGGATTGCAGAATGTTTACAAGAAAGATTGGGAATTATTGGATGAATAATTTCCCTCTACTGTCTGAACTATGATTTTTGTGATGATTTTGATGAAGATGATGAATTTCACCTCAGAATCACCAAAATCACAAAAATCAGACAAATCACAGTTCAGACGGTGATGATTTTGATGAAGATGATGAATTTCGCCTCAGCATCACCAAAATCAGGCAAATCAAACAAATCACAGTTCAGACGGTAATTTTCTTCTTCTTCCTCCTGACCGAAATGACGGGACACAAGCCCCGTCCTTCTAGGACGGCTTTTCTTGATTCTTAATATACTCTTTTAATATTT
>JAKOGY010000091.1 GCA_028658405.1 Dolichospermum sp. ST_sed8
GGGGGGATCTAAACGTTGTGGGGCAACTCTAGAAGACTTGTGTGTACACCGTAGCCTTTTTAAGGGGGGTTGGGGGGATCTCTTCAGGAGATAATTTTCAACTTTTATATTCAATTACATGAGTTGAGCTAATCCATTCCCCTTTTTCGCTATAGCTGCGGATTAAGCGTTGACGTTCATTTGCTCTAACTAACCAACCAGCTTCCACAAAAAAAGGTTTTCTCAGTTGCAATTGCAAAGGAATATTACTAGAAGTTCCATCTGGTAATAACAAAATTTGTCGAGGAATTCCTTCCGTCTCCGAAATGATTTTATTTCCTTCTATTCTGGCTTTTGCAGTAATAATTTGGGATTGAAAAGATAACTTTTGTTCTAAATAGCCATCAGCTATTTTTTGAATTTCTAAATAAGTAGGAAATACTTCCGATTGTCTCAAGTCTGAGTAAACTGTATGAGCTTGTCCTTGCCAAGTACCAATTAACTGTTCTACAGTCAGTTGTGGACGTTCGTAAGCATCTGTAGAACTGCGAAATTCCCTAATGAGAGTTAAATTAATAAAGTTGCCTTCTTGATCATATAATTGTACTAAACGCAAGCGACGATCATCATCCACAAAGCCATATTCCGCTCCAAATTCAGAAAAAGGTGCTAATTGCAATGTTCCTTTAGAAAAAGCTCCTGTGGCAAAAAAGATATTCTCTTTTCCTAAATAACGATATTCCTGTTGATAATCCTGAATGGGAGGACTATCATAATTACTAGAATCAAAACGACGTAATCTAAAAAGTACAGCTTGATCATTATCAAACGCTTCTAAATTTAAAATACTCGGAGTAGAATTTACTATTTCACCGTCGCGGGAAATTTTAGTAAATGAACCACGCCATTCACCTAAATTTTTGAGGAAATTTTCCCAATTGCTTGCCATAATTTCATGTTTTGAAAGTTTTTTATTGTATGACTTTTCAGCGGAATTTTTTATCTCCTGCCGGTACATACCACTATATTAAAATCCCCTGAAAAGAAGTAAAAACAATCCTTTCAGGGGAAAATCATCAAGAACCTATGCCGGGTAAATTCTTAACCGCCGATTAGGTTCATCGCCAAAACTATCGGATTTGAGGCGATAATGTTCTACCAACTCATGCTGCATTTTCCGCACTTGGGAAGAACGGGGTAATAATTCCACAGGCTGACCTTTAGGGATAACAATTTGCTCTACAGCAAGTCGAGCTTCTTCTAAAGCGTCCATTTCATCATCACCACCGTTGTGTAGTAACAGTTGTAATTCGCGGTCGTCGCCAAGATCTGGATCATCAATATTCAGTAATCGGCGGAGACTGCGAGTAATTTGAGGAATTGTACTAGACTTAATTACATGAATAGGTATATGACGTGCCTTAGCCATTTGTCTTAACTTAGCGTGATTCTTGACGTGCGATCGCAAAGCTAGAATAGCATCAGCACCATCTAAGTCTTTTGTCAATACCACAGGCAAAGTTAGCACACTAATCACCTGTTCCAGTTGGTGACGACTCACCCCATAGGGGTAAATGTGCAGTGGTAAATCTTCCCCATTGGGACCTGCTTGTTTGCGGCTGGTAAAATCAAAACTTTCTGAGTAATTGAAAGATTCATCTAACAAGCGGTCAAATTCACTGCGTCCCGTTGGTCTTTCCCTATCCAGAGATAAAGGTGGTAAAGCCACCATTTGTCCAGAAGAACGCCAACCATTAGGTTTAGCAGCTAAGAAAGAATCTTCCACATTAGCAACGTGACCATTGCCATTGCCATTGCTATTACCACCATTGACCACAGCCAACTGTCTAGCAACAGCAACCTTGCCATGATCATCAACAGTTCTAGTTTGTGGGGTAGGTTGACGACCACGTAAAAGACTATCAACCGTATCAGCCACAGATTCATGAACTACCCAGCGTTGCCGTTCCATCATTTCCACAGCAATCTCAAAAGTCGGTGGAGCTTTGCGTTCCAAAACCGTCTTTTGTGAACCACGTCGTCTAGCTTCATCATCTCCTAGGGTCACAGCCTGAATACCACCAACCAAATCACATAGAGTGGGATTTTTAATCAGGTTTTCAATCTGATTACCGTGAGCAGTTCCTATCAATTGCACCCCCCTTTCAGCAATAGTCCGGGCTGCTAAAGCTTCTAATTCCGTACCAATTTCATCAATGATAATGACTTCAGGCATATGGTTTTCCACAGCCTCAATCATCACTTGATGTTGTAATTCTGGTTTAGAAACTTGCATTCGTCTAGCACGACCAATGGCAGGGTGAGCAACATCACCATCCCCAGCAATTTCGTTAGATGTGTCAATAATAACCACTCGCTTATTTAACTCATCTGCCAACACACGGGCAATTTCTCTTAAAGCTGTGGTTTTACCAACACCCGGACGACCTAGCATGAGAAGTGATTGACCAGTTTCTACCAAATCGCGGATCATGGCAATTGTTCCGAATACCGCCCTGCCGACACGACAAGTTAAGCCAATAATCTTACCACTACGGTTGCGGATAGCACTGATCCGATGCAAAGTTTGCTCAATTCCTGCCCGATTATCCCCCCCAAAATTTCCCACTCGTTGAATGCAATCATCTATCTGGGCTTGAGTAACAGGTGTTTCGCTCAGATACTCCGCTGCATGGGGAAACCTAGCTTCTGGACGACGGCCTAAATCCAAAACCACTTCAACTAAATTATCTCCATTAGGATGATTCTCTAGTTTTTCTTGGAGGTCTTGGGGCAAAATGTCTAACAACTTTTGGAGATCTTCTGTCATGAAACCTCGCGGTAAGTGGGAAACTCAGTCCCTTTAGGGCTGAGAGGGAAGCGACACGGGCGGTTTTAACCGCATTGAATCTTAAATTTTAGTCAGGTTTTTTGATTGGAAACCTGAAAAACCAACTCCCATTTCTGGGGTAATGTTAGCAACGACTGCGTTATAAGAGCTTGTTAGGCTTGTAACACTGTAAAGCGTGACCTTAGAACTGTTTAATCACAAGCGACAGAGCAGGGAACTAGCTTCGCATTCGGTGGGTGTCGTGACTCAAATAACGGCTACCCTTCGACTATGCTCAGGGTGGTCTGGTCAGTACAACTTGTTTGATTTCTCTTGCAAGCTCAGTCCCTTTAGGGCTGGGTTACTGACGGCAATAATTGGTGACTGACGTTTTTAGAGATATGGTTGGAGCGATTAGCGTGACCGCCCAGACTTAATCTGGGAAACGAGATCATGGGCAAGCCTTACAGCCTCCCACAGCAATTCCGGTTCTGCTTCTAAGCGGATGTTAGCTTGACTATCAGTGTTAATCACCTCCTTACTTTCTAACTGGTCAAGAATGGGTGACAGCAATACACGGGCGTAGCTACCATAGGCAACCCCGGCGATTTTGGATTTTGGATTTTGGATTTTAGATTTGGGATTGTTGTCTTGTAATCCAAAATCTAAAATCGGCAATCTAAAATCATTGAGCAGTCCCATCGCCTTTAATTTAGGGACGGTGTAGCTATTAGTGCCACCGGCTAACTGCACATATCCCGGTAGGTTTGCTGTCAAAACTTTTTGTCCTAATTTGACTGTGGCTATGGTAGTACCATCACCAATATCACCACTCATAGAACGGCCATCTGTTTGCCAAATTAAAAACTGGGGACGGGGAACAATTAAATCATAAATTGCTTTTAAGTAATCAATTAGTCCTTCACCATCGTTACAACTAATGGCTACTAACTTTAATTTATCTGCCCAAGGTGTCATCGCTGCCCATAACCGTTGGAATTCTGCCAACCGCCCCACTTGAGTATGAATTTCTACGGCTTCTATTCCCGTTGACATAATCAATGGTGCTATCTCCCTTGGGGTTGATATATAAGATTTTGTATAAATTATACTATAAGGACAGATAGGAATGCAACGGCCACAGCCATAACATTTTTCGGCAATTACCCCCGAAGCATCATCTTTGGTATTGTTAAATGAAATTGCTTGGGCTGGACAAATTTTCTCACATGGTCTGGGACAATCCCGAGGACAGTCCTGAGAATTAAACTCAGCTTTCCTAAAATGGGGATCTTCGCCATCATTGAGACTGACCATTAACAAAGGCAAATCACCTGTAAAGGCAAAACCTCGCTTCTGGGCATCTTGTACCAAGCTTTGGGCTACCAGTAAAGCTTCTTGGGTAGCGGCAATAACTGCCGGATCTGCTGCAACATCTATACAGTCAGCACCAGCCAGAGTGTAGGCCAATGTTAAGTTTCTGACCGCAGGAAGGTGCTGGAAACTGGCTCCGCAAATCAATTTGAACCAGTTGCCACGTTTTAGGGATTGTAAAGGGGTTAGTAAATCAGTCACATTTCCATTATGCAATTATTCCACTGGAAATTGCAGCCTGTGATCAGGAAAATTTAGATTTTCTTGGTACTAATTTTTTATTGGTATATTTTAATGCTACTACCCAGATTAATCTTTTTTCCCACTTCGGAAATCGGGACTCTGGTATTTATACTCAACCTATAAAAATGATTAAATTGCGCTGTATTTACCCACATTGGCAGAGTTGCTTGGCGTTTTTGCCCAAAAATTTTCTGAAAGTTTGGGTAAACTTCTCCTGAGTAAGAATCCCTTGTGGGGACTACACAACGTTGACAAGGATTAATTGCCAAAAACTGGACATCTCCCACTTTAAAGGCGACTGTTTCCCCACTAGCAGCAAATAACCTATCTTCCCAAAATGCGGGGACACCATCAATTTCAATATTCGCACGCATTCGCCGCCGCATTTCATTAATATTGATACCAGAGAACCAGGAAGCTACTTCTGTTAAAGTTGCGGTACTAATTATTGTTGCCCCTGGTGAATCTGTATCATCAGGAAAACCCATTGCGGTATTTTGCTGTAATTGCACAGGAAAACCTAAAAAATCGCTGAAAGTAGCGGCTATTTTCGAGCGTTCTTGGTCTAAATGAAAAACTTGTTCTGAATTTTTACCAGGAAACTTAATCCTTATCAGTCTTTGTTCTAGAGAAAAATTGGCACGCAACAAATGGATTTTGGGATGACGCTTACCATTGACAAACCTATTTTGTGCGTCAACAAATGCAAACTCTCGGTCATACTGAAGTGCGCCACGGTCGAGAATAGTTGCCTCGTCTACTTCTATACCATCCAGTGATTTAATTGGATATAGCAGAATTTTTCCTACATACGGCATATTGGGAACTAGTAATTAGTAATTGGGCAATTTTCCTTCTTATTTCTCAATTTACCTGTCACCTGTCACCTGTTCCCTGTCCCTTCTCACCTGTCACCTGTCACCTCTCACCTGTCACCTGTCACCTAACTATGGCTTTGGAGACGAATAAGCAGGAGCTTTATCAATCGAACCCATTCTAGCAAGTGGCCAAAAACGAACTACAGCCCGACCAATAATATTATTACGCGGAACAACTCCCCAACAACGGCCATCATAACTGTTAGGACGATTATCACCTAGCATTAAGTAAGAATTGGGCGGAATGATTACCGGTTGAGCTAAAAAAGGAGGTTGGAGTCCACTACTATTGCAAGCTTCCACCAATGTCCGCACTGAAGAGGATAGGTAAACATTTTCCTGTAGAGGCTTGCTGTTGATATATACTTTGCCCTCTCTCAGTTCTACTTTTTCACCAGGTAAGCCAATTAATCTTTTAATAAATGCTTCCCGTTCGGGATTATTCTGTATTTCTTGTGGTGGTAAAAATACTACTATATCTCCCCGTTCTGGGTTAGCAAATTTATACTTTACTTTATCAACAATAATCTTGTCTGCCAGCCACTGGTCTTTGACTCCATGTAAGGTTGGTTCCATAGAACCAGTGGGAATCCAACGGGCTTCGGCGACAAAAGTACGAATTCCTAGAGCCAGAAAGATACTCAAGATCATCGTTTTACCTAGCTCTACTATCCAGGAATTATCGGGTTCTTGGCTAGAGTTTTTATCAGACGCTTGATTTTGCATGAAATTGTTGAAGTATGTTAACAGACTAGTACCGCAAGGCGAAAGTCAAAAGTCAAAAGTCAAAAGTCAAAAATAATATGGCGTAAGCTTTTTGGCGATTGAGAATGGTTGTTTTATTTACGCCGTGCTGTACTAGTATTGAACTCGGACAAAGAGACTTGATATTATTAATATTAACGAGATAGAGGAGATGACAGGTAAATAAAGTAAAAAATCTAGTGTTTTTCTTTTATTCAGCTACAAACATTCAGCTTTCTAGCTTACTTGACAATAAACGTTTTTAACACAAAACCAAAATTAGCGGTTTTTTGTGCGGATTAAGTTTATCTTTAAGAAAAAGTTGTTGGTCATTCAATACAGCAGTATTCATTTGCATGAGATACAGAATTTCCCCCAAAAGCCTAATGATAATCAGGGACTTTTACTCGGTGACTCCTTCTTTCTTCCTCCTGAATCCTGACTCGGTGACTCGGTGACTCGGTGACTCGGTGACTCCTGTTATATTAGTTCCTTTATACTTAAAAATCTTAAATCCATGTCAACTCCACAAAGTTTACTAATTCGCCACGCTGAAATTATATTACCCAATGGTGAGTCAATGATTGGGGATGTGTTAACCCAGGGAAGGCAAATAGTCCAAGTAGGGCAAGAAATTACTAACGCTACAGCCATTCATGAGATTGACGCACAAGGGTTAACTTTGTTGCCGGGCGTAATTGACCCCCAAGTGCATTTCCGCGAACCAGGATTAGAATACAAGGAAGATTTGTTTACTGCCAGTTGTGCTTGCGCTAAGGGGGGAGTGACATCCTTTCTGGAAATGCCCAATACAAGACCTTTAACCATTAACCAGGCAGCCTTAGATGATAAGTTACAACGGGCTGCCAATAAGTGTTTAGTTAATTATGGCTTTTTTATTGGGGCTACGGCCGATAATTTACCAGATTTACTTTCTGCCCAACCGACTCCAGGAATTAAGATTTTCATGGGGTCAATGCACGGACAGTTGTTGGTGAACCAGGACGAGGCACTAGAGGCGATTTTTGCCCAGGGAACTCGTTTAATTGCTGTTCACGCGGAAGACCAAGCCAGAATTAATCAACGAAAACAGGAGTTTGCGGGTATTGAAGATCCTGCGGTTCATTCCCAAATTCAAGATAATCAAGCGGCTTTATTAGCGACTCAATTAGCATTAAAGCTTTCTAAAAAATATCAACGCCGATTACATATTCTGCATATGTCAACGGCAGAGGAAGCGGACTTACTACGTCAGGATAAACCTAGTTGGGTGACAGCGGAGGTGACACCCCAACATTTACTCTTGAATACTAATGCTTATAAAACTATTGGTACTTTAGCGCAAATGAATCCACCATTGCGATCGCCCCATGATAATGAAGTTCTCTGGCAAGCTTTACGGGATGGGATCATTGATTTCATTGCTACTGACCACGCCCCTCACACTTTGGCAGAAAAAGCCCAAACTTACCCAAATACTCCTTCCGGAATGCCCGGTGTCGAAACTTCTCTACCTTTAATGTTAACGGCTGCTATGGACGGAAAGTGTACAGTTGCCCAAGTGGTGCAATGGATGTCTAAAGCTGTAGCTGTGGCTTATGGTATTGCCAACAAAGGAGAAATTACCCCTGGTTACGATGCCGATTTAGTTTTGGTAGATTTAAAAAATTACCGTGAAGTTAAACGGGAAGAAGTTTTAAGCAAGTGTGGTTGGAGTTCTTTTGAAGGTTGGAATTTAACGGGTTGGCCTGTCACAACAATTGTCGGTGGGGAAATTGTTTATAATCATGGTCAAGTAAATACCCAAGTTCGCGGACAAGCTTTAACTTTTAGGTAATGGGTAATTGGTAATAGGTAATTGGTAATTGAAAAATATTACCTAATGACTAATGACTAATGACCTCCATAATTTCGGCTTGACGAGCGCCATTTTCACCATAGTTTAAAGATATCTTTAAATAACTATTTGGTAGATAGGGCATTCGTTCAGCCCACTCAATTGCCACAATTCCCGGTATTACTTCTATTCCTTCCCAGTAGCTTTCTAGGTTCAAACCTATAACTTCTTGAGATTCTAGACGGTATAAATCTAAATGGTAAAGAGGAATGCGTCCTTCTGTGTACTCATTAATCAGAGTAAAAGTAGGACTGACTATAGAGTCAATAATCCCCAAACCTTTACCAATACCTTGCACCAAAGTAGTTTTACCAGCACCTAAATCACCTTCTAGCAAAATCACACTACCAGCCGTTAAAGTTTCCCCAATGGTAATACCCAATTGCTGTGTCGCTTCCATGTCAGGAAGAAAAATTTTAGTCAGTAGGGGCGCAGGGCCTGCGCCCATCTCCATCTGCGCCCACCTGCGCCCAGTTATTAGATAATATTTTTCCATTACCAATTACCAATCCCCATTACTTTCCGTGATGCGCTCCACTGTACCATTTTAATAAAACTTTAGCTAGTCTTTGCGGGTCATGGCGAACAGCACCATTTTCATCTTCAAATAAAATATTAGCAGGAACTATTCGCCGTCCTAACTTGGTGACAGATTCTCTGTCTAAAAAAACTGGATGGGCATTTTGTTGGGCATAACGGATAAGTGCTTGGGCTGAGGGTGTTTTTTTATGAACTAAGACGGCATTAAATAATCTTCTATTGCCACAAGCATCATCTATGGCTTGAATATGTTCAGCAACACTATATCCATCTGTTTCTCCTGGTTGAGTCATAATATTGCAGATATAGACACTAGGTACATCAGTAGCGGCGATCGCATCGGCAATTTCTTGAACTAATAAATTAGGAATTAAGCTAGTGTAAAGACTACCCGGACCAATAATAATGTAATCAGCTTCTTTAATGGCTTTAATTGCGGCAGGTAATGCTGGGGGATTTTCAGGAATACAGCCAATTTTCACAATTTTTCCCGCAGCTTTGGGAATATTAGACTCACCCTCAATGCGGCGGCCATCTGTCAATTCTGCCCAGAGACGCACATCGCTAAGAGTAGCAGGGAGAACTTGTCCCCTCACAGCTAATACCTTAGAACTAGCAGCGATCGCTTGTTCCAAATCTCCAGTAATATCAGTCATGGCAGTTAAAAACAAATTACCAAAACTGTGACCGGTTAAACCATCTCCTGCCCGAAAGCGATATTGAAATAATTCTGTCAGTAATTTTTCTTCATCTGCTAGTGCTGCTAAACAATTGCGGATATCTCCAGGTGGTAAAACCCCAAATTCTTCACGTAACCGACCAGAAGAACCGCCATCATCTGCTACGGTAACAATAGCGGTAATATTAGCACTGTAGGTTTTTAAACCTCTCAGTAAAGTTGAAAGTCCAGTTCCACCACCAAGAACCACAATTTTGGGACCCCGGTATAAGCGACGATGTGCCAAGAGGACATCTATCAATTCCTCATCATCACCTATAGGTCTTAGCACCTCCGTAATTGAATCTAGAGTCCGGGATTGTCCCCACAGCACCAACAGAACACCAGAGAGAAGAAGTAGGGGACCGCTGATATAGTTGGGTAGAATATCCGCAAGGAATCCAAAAAGACCTTTCAGTAATTCTAGTATCCAAAAAATGGGGGTTAATTTTACCCAAATAGCCAACCCTAAGCTGGCCAATACAATACCCCCAAAACTGATTAGTAACCACCGTTTTACAGCCAATCCAGGGGATAACCATTTGAACCATTGGTGAACCCGATGGGAAGTGCGACTGTGCGACTGTAGTTGTAGCAAATTAATAGCTTGTTTTATAAAACCGATGAACATACCTAAAAGGGGAAATTGGTACAAACAATATTTAACAGAAACTTTACATTACTGCATTGAAGAGGAAGGAAAAACCATAAGATTTGTTTATTCCTTCATATTTCCCAGAGTAGCGGCAGTCAGAAAATGAGGAAAATACTTATCTTGCTTTCGCCTCTTGCCTCTTAAACATTACAGAAGATTTCATGAAAAAGAGAATTTTAGGCATAGATCCAGGACTGGCAACTGTGGGATTTGGGGCAATTAATTGGCAACAAAGTCCAACTAAAGAACAGGAAACAACGGTACAAATGGTAGATTTTGGCGTAATTCGCACTTATCCAGATATGGAAATGACTCAGCGACTATGCACTTTATTTGACGATTTACACACCGTGATGGAGGAACTACAGCCAGATTTGGTGGCCATTGAAAAGTTATTCTTTTATCGCATGGCAAATACTATTCTTGTGGCCCAGGCCAGAGGCGTACTGATGTTAGTTTTAGGACAGCGTAAATTGCCTTATGTAGAATTTGCACCTCCTCAAATTAAGCAAGCGTTAACGAATTATGGTAAAGCAGATAAAGCAGAAGTGCAAGAGGCTGTGATGCGAGAGTTGGATTTAGATGAAATTCCTAAGCCAGATGATGCAGCGGATGCTTTAGCTGTGGCCTTAACGGCTTCGTTTCAGTTGTAAGATTTGTATAAAGAGAATAAAGTTGGAAACTGAATAATAAAGTTGGAAACTATACTCAAAACGTCTTAATAGTTCGATTCTATCGGTAGAGGTTTAGCAGTGCTAAACCCCTTGTATCGTAATAAGGAGAGAAAAGAGTAAAATCTTAAAGATAAACATCCAATATCTCCAGCTTCTATAATTCGTGAAATGAAGCTACACGCAATTGTGGATCTTGGACTGAAGCTAGGAAAATATCTTGATCAAGCTACTGTCCAGCTAAAATATAAGCACAGTAATACTATGCAAAGCAGAATGTACTAAAGGATGCTGTAATGTCAGCGAACGAAGCCAACACTAGGACACAATATATTGATCCTGCTTTAACCCTAGCAGGATGGAACATCAAAGACCCCCACCAAGTGGGGTTAGAAATTCCTGTGGATGGCTATAATGCCGAACCTTGGAACGGTGTTACTGATTATTGTTTGTACCAACCCAATGGGGAAGTTATAGCAGTGGTGGAAGCAAAACGCCAAAGCAGTGATCCTAAAATTGCCCAAACGCAAGTAGAATACTACGTTAAAGAAATAGAAAAACATCAAAGTTTCCGCCCTTTTGCGTTTATGACTAATGGGGAGGAAATTTATTTTTGGGATGTGGGAAATTCTACAAAACGGCAGGTAGCTGGTTTTTTTTCACCATCGGATTTAGAAAATTTACTGTATATTCGTCAAAATAAAATTGCGTTAAGTTCATTACCAATTAATACCCAAATTGCTGGGAGAGATTATCAACAGGAAGCTATTCGTCGGGTTTGTGAAACATTTGATGAAGGAAAACGCCGCACTTTGTTGGTAATGGCTACGGGAACAGGAAAAACCCGCACCGCAATGGCAATTATTGACTTATTTTTAAAAGCTAATCAAAGTCGTAAAATCTTATTTGTTGCTGATAGGGATAATTTAGTCAAGCAAGCTTTGGAAGATGGTTTTATGGAACATATACCCCATGAACCATGCGATCGCATTTTCAGCTACAACATAGATAAAACTAAACGGCTGTATGTAGTTGTGGAAAAGACTTTGAGAAATTCCTATAAAAAATTTAGTCCGGCTTTTTTTGATTTAATTATTTTTGATGAAGCACATCGTTCTATTTTCAATCTCTTTCAAGAGGTAATGGAATATTTTGATGGGCGCATGATTGGCTTAACCGCTACACCCGCAGGTTTTATTGATAGAAATACATTTAATACTTTTCACTGTTTTGATGGTATTCCTACTTTTCTCTACACCTATAAACAAGCAATTGAAGAGAAGAATTTAGTTAATTTTAGTCTATATCAAGCACAGACTAAATTTCAAAGTGAAGGTATTAAAGGCGCGAAACTCTCAGAAGAAGAACAGAATATATTGATAGCACAAGGACATGATCCAGATGATATTGATTTTTCCGGTACAGATTTAGAAAAAAAGGTTAGTAATAAAGACACTCTCCGCAAGCAGTGGGAAGAAATTATGGAAGTTTGCCATAAAGATGAATCAGGGCAACTACCAGCGAAAACAATTGTATTTGCATTGACTCAAAAACACGCTTTAAGGCTGTGTGAAACTTTTGAAGAAATGTATCCACAATATTCTGATTTAGTGCGAGTAATTACCCACAAAACAGAATACAAAGGCAAGCTAACAGGGAACTTTAAAAAAGATGATATGCCCCGCATTGCTATTTCGGTGGATATGCTAGATACCGGAATAGATGTACCGGAATTGATGAATTTGGTGTTTGCGACATTTATTAGATTTGGATGCCATACCAGATTATGATGAGGTGGTAAAGCGTCAATTTGAGGAGTTTATTGCCAAACACCAGTATAATGCTAATCAGATTAATTTTTTAAGGGCTGTGCAGAGTGTGTTTTTACAAAAGCGGAGGTTAGAGGTAGCTGATTTGTATGAGGGGGCTTTGGCTAGGTTTGGGAAAAATGCCGTTGATAGGTTTTTTTCTGAGGATGAGGTGGATGATTTGTTGGTGTTTACGGAATTGTTAGCGGCTTAAAATTTATTTGTTCATTTATCCATATGATTGAGTTAGATTTAATAGCCAGGGAATAAATTCCCTGTCTAATAGCTAAAGTCGGTTAAAACCGACTAAGTTGGGTTTTTATGTGATTCCTTTTTTGATTTTTGGGTAATAATGGAAATTTTATTTTTAATTTAATTCATTTTTTTGGTAATATAATGTCAGACAGATAGAGCCAGGGAATAAATTCCCTGTCTAATAGCTAAAGTCGGTTAAAACCGACTAAGTTGGGTTTTTATGTGATTCCTTTTTTGATTTTTGGGTAATAATGGAAATTTTATTTTTAATTTAATTCATTTTTTTGGTAATATAATGTCAGACAGATAGAGCCAGGGAATAAATTCCCTGTCTAATAGCTAAAGTCGGTTAAAACCGACTAAGTTGGGTTTTCATGTGATTCCTTTTTTGATTTTTGAGTAATAATAGAAATTTTATTTTTAATTTAGTTCAATTTTTTGGTAATATAATGTGAGTCCGTTTCAACGGACTTGAGCTTTGAGACAGGGAATTTATTCCCTGGCTGAATTAGCTGGACAATTAGACATTTATTGTTATTGTTTTAAAATTCATTATGGCTTTGTGGCGGTTGTATTATCATATTGTTTGGGCTACGAAAAAACGCGAGCCTTTAATTACCAATGATATAGAGGAAAAATTTTATGGTTATTTAATTGGGAAGGCGGATCATTTAGGGTGTATAATTCATGCTATTGGTGGAATTGAAGACCATATTCATTTTGTGGTTTCTATCCCTCCAAAATTGTCTATTTCTGAATTTGTGAAAACTTTAAAAGGTAGTAGTGCCTATCATTATAATCATACTTTAGGTAAAGCACAACAATTTGCTTGGCAAGAAGGATATGGAGTTTTTTCTTTAGGAGGTAAACAATTACAAGAAGCTATTGATTATGTAGATAATCAAAAAATACATCATCAAAATAAAACGACAATTCCATTATTAGAACAAGAAACAGATTTAGATAAACCACCGGAAAATAAAAAACCAAACTAAAATCAAAAGAATACCAGGAAATAAATTTCCTGTCTAAAAGCTAAAATTCGTTAAAACGAATTAAAATTATCAAACTTAGTCGGTTTTAACCGACTTTAGCTATAAGACGGGGAATTTATTCCCCGGCTAAAATAAATGGCTAAATAAACGGCTAAAATAAACAGCTACATTAAATCAAAAACACTAATCAAAAATGCTAACCGACCCAAACCTAAAATCAAAAGTAGACCTCCTGTGGGATAAACTCTGGACAGGAGGCTTATCCAACCCAATGGATGCTATCGAACAATTCTCATTTCTCCTCTTCCTCAAACGCTTAGACGAAGCCGAAGATTTAAACGAACGTCAAGCCAAACGCCGCAAAGAAGATTATCAGCCCAAAATTCCCGCAGAAATGCGTTGGCGAAATTGGACACAGAAGAAAGCCGAGGATGCTTTAAATCATGTCAAAAATAAAGTTTTCCCCTGGTTGAAAGAAATGGGTAATTCTGACAACGAGGAAGAAAATGAGGAAGGAAACGAGCAAGAAACTAATGAAGATAAAAGTTCCTTTAGTGAGTATATGCAAACTGCGGAATTTAAAATTAATAAACCCAGTTTGTTAATTGAGGCTTGTAAATCAATTGATGAAATGAAAATCTCTGAACAAAATCAAGATGTTCAGGGTGATTTATATGAGTATTTATTAAATAAATTAAGTATTGCTGGACGCAATGGAAAATTTAGAACTCCCCGCCATATTATCCGCATGATGGTGGAAATGGTAGAACCTAAACCTACTGATAGAATTGGTGATTTAGCGGCGGGTACTTGTGGTTTTCCCGTTAATGCTTATCAATATATTTTAGAAAAAAACACCAGTCCAGAAATATTATTTGATGAAAAAGGTAATAAACATTTAGTTGGTGATTTACTCACACCAGAACAATCGGAATTTCTGCAAACAGAGGCATTTACAGCTTATGATAATGATTCGGGAATGACGATGTTACGCATCGGTTCAATGAATTTCATGCTGCATGGTATTGAACAGCCTCGGTTTTTTGCTAAAGATACTCTTTCAAAAAGATTTGATGATGAAAATACCCTCGATTTAGTATTAATGAATCCACCTTTTAAGGGTGCGGTTGATGCGGCAGATGTACATCCAAAATTGGCAGGTTTAAGCAAAAAATCCGAGTTGTTATTTCTACATTTGATTTTGCGGGTTTTAGATATGGGTGGGAGATGTGCGGTTATTGTCCCTGATGGGGTACTGTTTGGTTCTAGTAAAGCGCACGTCGAGATTCGCAAAAAGATTATAGAAGAAAATCGCTTGGATGGGGTGGTTTCTATGCCTAGCGGGGTGTTTAAACCTTATGCGGGGGTGTCTACGGCGGTGCTGCTGTTTACTCGTGGGGGAACGACTAACCGGGTTTGGTTCTATGATATGGAGCATGATGGCTTTTCTCTGGATGATAAGCGTCAACCTGTGACTGAAAACGATATTCCTGATATTTTGGATTGTTGGCAAAATCGGTTTAATGCTGATGTTACTCAACAAAATCAGGAACGTTTAGCGGATTTGAAAATGCAAATTGCACCTTTAAAAGCGGAACGTTTATTATTACATAAGGAAATTAACCGCTTGACTTTTGAAAATGCTGTTGCACCGGCTGATGATGAAGCAACTCGTCAGGCTTTGGAAACGGATAAACAAAAGTTGGCCTTTTTACATGAAAAAATCTCACCGTTGCAAAATGAAATTAATCAATTAAATCGTCAATTTTGGGTGACTAAGGCGCAGGTAAAGGGGAATAAATATGATTTATCTGCAAGTCGTTATCGTCAGGTGGAACAGGATGAGGTGTTTTATGATGCTCCCCAGGTGACGTTAGATAGGTTGTTGAAGTTGGAGGATGTTATGGGCGCTGAGGTGCGAGAATTGGAGATGTTGTTATAGATTTATGGGTTTATCCATTTGATCGGTTTTGTTGGGGAATAAATGTCAATCAATGCTAATAAATGCCAGGGAATAAATGCCAGGGAATAAATTCCCTGTCTTATAGCTGAAGTCGGTTGAAACCGACTGAATATAATTTGGATGTTGATTTGATGGTTTTTTTGGGGAATAATAGCAATTTTATTTGGCAATTAAACCCGATTTTTTGGTAATCTCATTCTAGTCCGTTTTAACGGACTTGAGCTTTTAGACAGGGAATTTATTCCCTGGCTTTATTGATAAAAATAGATAAGATGATTACAACTAACGTAAAACAATTACCGAAAGGTTGGAAATGGGTTGAAATTAAAGATATAGCAGATATTATTGTACCTACAAGAGATAAACCTAAGCAATTCTCTGGTGAAATTCCCTGGATTACACTTCCTGATATTGATGGATTTTTTATTAATCATGCCAAAAATCTCCTAAGTCATGAAGATGCTGCTGAAGTTGGTAATCGCTTAATGCCTCCTAACACTGTACTTTTAAGCTGTGCTGGAAGTTTGGGAAAAATTGCGGTTACTACAAAAGAAGTTTATGCAAACCAACAATTCTACGGTTTGGTAGCAAAACAAAATTTAATATCTCCAATATTTTTAGCCTACAATTTGAAAAATTTAGGAGAAGATTTCTTCTTTCAACTTGCAGGAGTATCTACAATTGGATTCTTCAGCAAAGATAAAGCTTTAGGAATTAAAATACCCCTCCCACCATTACCAGAACAAAAACGAATTGCAGCAATATTGGAAAAATGCGATCGCTTGCGTCGAACCCGTCGTTACTCCCTACAACTGGGCGAAACCTTCCTCCAATCCGTCTTTCTGGAAATGTTTGGTAATTTTTTACAGCTAAATACAAAAAATAAATTTAAGGATGTTCTAGAAATACCCTTAAACAATGGTGTTTTTGAAAAAAACGATCTTTATGGTTGTGGTACTCCTGTGATTTGGGTAGATAATCTCTATCATACAATTTCTATAGATACATCAAAACTACGTAGAGCTAAATTAGATAATAAATCTATTCAAAAATATGAAGTATTTGAAGGTGATTTACTTTTTACTCGATCATCATTAGTTAGAGAGGGTACAGGACAAATAAATATTGTACCCAAATTATCAGAAAGGACAACATTTGAATGTCACACAATTAGAGCGCGTGTTAACAAGAAATTAGTCAATCCTTATTATATACTAGGACTTTATAGAAGCTCTTACGGCAGAAATTTAATTATGCAAAGAGCTAATACTGCAACAATGACTACAATTGGACAGGAAGGTATAGAAGAATTATTGTGTCCAATTCCCCCTCTCCCACTCCAAGAAAAATTTGCCCAAATAGTCCAAAAACATGAACGCTTTCGCACCCAACAACGAGAAGCAGAACGCCAAGCAGAACATTTATTTCAAACCCTGCTACATCGTGCCTTTCGTGGAGAACTCACATCCTCAGACTACAACGATGTAGACATATCCGCATTATCCCCAGAAAATCACCCACAACAGCCAAAACCAAAATCTACAGATAAAGCGGAAAACTTTCCTATCCCAGCCACCCAGCCACAAACAAACGCGCTACAACTAACCTTGCCAGGCTTAGAATAGCCAGATGAGTAAATACTAACTCAGTTCCCCTGCTCGAAAACCTTATACAACAACTGCATCTCATCTAAGTGTATACCGCCATAGCCTATTCGTAAGCATAGACCGGAATAGAAGTATTCCCAATTTCTAACATTAACTTATCGTTTATTTATAAGATAAAAAAAGAGGTTGGGACTCATATTTCTAGATCAAACACTGAAATCATTACCATCTTGCTGAGTTACAGCTAATCGCAAAATTGATAAACCTAAAATAATTAAAAATAGTACCAAACCAATAGTACAAGCATAGCTAATTTCTAAATTACCAAATGCTTGTTCATACAAATAATAAACAATAGTCTTAGAACTATTGAGTGGTCCACCTTGAGTCATAATATAAACTTCTTCAAAGACCTTAGTTGCAGAAATTGCAGAAATTACAGATACTAAAGCTAAATAAGGTTTCATTAACGGTAAAGTAATATCCCAATGTTTACGAATACTGTCTGAACCATCAATAGCAGCAGCTTCATAAATATCAGCAGGAATGGCTTGTAATCCAGCTAAATAAATAACCATGTAGTAGCCTAAGCCTTTCCAAATCGTTACAGCCATAATACTGGCTAAGGAAATGGGAACAATTCCCAAGATTTTATCAGGACTTGTTAACCAGGGAATTCCGTCGGGAAAAATTCCCAACGTTTTGAGAATTTGGTTAAGTAATCCGTTTTCTGCATATAACCATTTCCAAGCTATTCCAGCCACTACCATAGAAATAACAACAGGAGTATAATATGCCGTTCTAAACCAATTCATTCCCCGGAGTTTTTGATTGACTAAAATTGCTAAAACTAAGGGTAAAAATACTAAAATTGGCACAACGCCAATCAGATAAAGAAATGTATTTTGTAAAGTTTGCCAAAAAACAGCATCTTTAGATAAACGCACAAAATTTTTCAAGCCAATCCATTGCGGAGGATCTCCTATATTTTCATAGTTAGTAAAACTGAGATAAAAGGCTTGAATTGCTGGCCAAAAAACAGTGAGTGTTAAAATAATTAAGGCAGGTAATAAAAACAAATAAGGAGTTATTCTCTGCTGAATTAAAATCCATCGTTTTGATGTTAATTGAGACATATATTTGAAGATAAAGCTCTGGCAACTATATATAGTATCCTATTTCCGAGTCTATATAGGACTCATATTTAATTTTTGATAGCTTGCGTAGGGTAGCATATACGTAGGGTGGGCAATGCCCACCTTATCTTATGGGGGAGAAAAAATTTAAGTCTTACTCAAAAAATACAGATTTATTCTACCTTGATAATCTAATTTTTTCTGAATAAATGGGGAATTGGTTAAATAATCCTCTTCCCTATTCCTTAGCAAAATTATGATTCTGGTTCTACTGTTTCATGGTTACTAACCTTCACCTGTTCTAATAAGCGAGGCATCCAAGGTAAAGCCAGAAAAATTCCTGATAAAACTAATAAAAATACAGAAAGTCCAAAAAGTTGATCGGGGGAAATTTCTAATACACCACGTAAAATTACTTCTCTTAAAGCCGAAACAATGGTAATTTCTACGGCTGCACCTACAGATATACTGCGTTCTTGGAGGTAATCAACTAACAAACGGAACAGTTCTACTAATATCAAAATAAACAAAATATCAGATGTTACTTGTCGTAAATCTAATGGACGTAAAAATGATAAAAACATATCCCCTAATCGAATGAGCATGACACAAAATAAACTCACGCATAGGGAAATAACAATAATATCCTGAAAAAGTTCTAAATTACGGACAATTCTATCTCGTTTAAACCAATTATTGACTTCTATAATTATCCGCTGTGGCATGGTATTTCCCAAAAAAGATAAATACATCTATCTTTAACAATTAACCATTAAACCAATTTAAATAAAGTGAACAGGGAACAAGAATTCAGCAAGCCCTATTTAATTGTGTCTACCTAATTACAAAAAATAAAGCATGAAGCTGATTAATTTTTGCTTCATGCTTTAGCTGATACTTTTAACCGAGACATTCCCCGACATCTGAGATATCGTGAATATCTAGTATAACATCACCAACTGAGTTAGTGAAGGTGGTATCCCACATTGCCTTAGAACATAATTCTAAGGCTCTTGATTGTCTATCAACGAGTTCAATACCCAAATTTTCTCTAGAACTACCAAG
>JAKOGY010000092.1 GCA_028658405.1 Dolichospermum sp. ST_sed8
ATGTCTGTTTTTATGCTAACTTTGATTTTTCATCTCTGTAATTTCCCTCTGGAACAGTTTGGGGTGCGGAATGTGGGTTCAATAAGTTGATCAACAAAATCCCTCAACCGTTGCTGCTGTGTCAGGGACGGATCTGGATATTACGTTTTTTAATTTTGAGTTACTTAATTCTCAAGGCGTTCAACTCTTACCCATTTCAACACCTTTGAGTCTTTATTATAACAGTAGGTATAACCATTCTTCGTAGTAATGGTTTGACCTTTGCTGGCCTTACTTCTGACAGTACCCAGCGAATAGTCAGTTAGTTCCTGCATTTCTCGATGAGAAAGCCCTACACTTTCACCTATATCTGCTGTTGATGTTTCCGGTTGATTTTTATGTTCATCCTCAGTTACAGAATCTATTGTAATCGCTAGATTTGTAATAGCTGGATTTTCAGGCTCACCAGTTAATGTTTCTAGTTGATTTTTATGTTCATCCTCAGTTACAGAATCTATTGTAATTGCTAGATTTGTAATAGCTGGATTTTCAGGCTCATTAGTTAATATTTCTAGTTGATTTTTAGGTTCATCCTCAGTTACAAAATCTATTGTAATTTCCGCATTTTTGGGATCAATAGTTAATGCTGCTGATGGATTGGCAGATTTATTATTGGGTACAGCCTCTAATGTAATTTCTGAATTTTGAGAATAATTATCAGTAGCAAGTTCTTGTGCTTTTTGCTGTCTATAATCCTCAACAGATAGCAGTCGCCAACTAGAATCTTGTGATAGTTCTAAAACCCATTGATGATAGTTAAATAGGCTTTCTCGATGTCCGACACTGATATATGTTGTTTTTGTCTCTTGTAATTGTTTATACAAGTTATCTTCATTATTTAAATCTAAAGCACTTGTAGCTTCATCTAAAATTGTGAAACCAGGACGAGTAACTAATAAACGTGCAAAAGCTACACGTTGTTGTTCTCCCAATGAAAGGATATTTTCCCAAGGAAGTTCTGTATCAAAATTATCTATTCGACTCAATAAGTTTTGGAGATTAACTTGTCTTAAAATTGCTTCCAGTTCGCGATCGCTCATTCTCCGTGTTGTATGCGGATAGAGTAACTGTTCTCGCAAAGTTCCTAAAATAATGTAAGGACGTTGAGGTAAAAATAATACATCTTCTAGCGGTGGTCTGATCACACGACCAGTCCCTGAGTTCCACAAACCAGCGATCGCTCTCAACAGAGAACTTTTACCCCGACCACTCGGACCAACAATTAATAAACCCTCTCCAGGTTGCACACTCAGCGATAACTCTTCAACAATTACCTGTTCATAATTGGGAGTTTGTAAAGTCACATTCTCAAACGCTAACCGCTTTTCTTCTTTTGTCTTAATCGTACTCACATTTTCCGGCTGTTGAGTGACAACTGTTAACCCTTCCCAAAGTTCAGCTAAACGCTCAATATAACTAGCAAAACGCCCTGAAGTCGCAAATTCTCTGATTAATTCTGCCATAGCATTAGAGAACAGATTACAAGCTAAACTAGCTTGGGCAATTTCGCCAAAATCAATTTCTCCCTTAATCTGTAAAGGACCAAATACTATAAATGGAAATATTTGAATGACAGCCTGATATCCTCGATTAAAAATATCTTGACTTCTCTCCCAATTAATCTTTTGTTTAGCACCTTGAATAATCTTATTAAATCTGCGCTGAATGATATTTAATTCTTGGTCTTCTCCCTGGAAAAAAGCAATTGATTCAGCGTGATTGCGAACATGAGTTAAGCTATATGTATAGTCTGCTGTACATTCGAGTTCTTTTTGTTTAATTTTATTTAATTCTTGAGCTAAATAAAGACCAATCAAATTACCGATTATAGTATAACAAACCAAAGCAATTGCTACCCACGGAGACAGTATCCAGAGAATAATTAAAAAAGCCGTCATTTCTATAACTTTTTCAAGCAATGTAGCTAAAAAGCTCATAGTATCTCTGGTCAAAGGTTCGATTTCTTGCGATATTTGTTGATCTGGATTATTAACATCAGATTTAAAATTTAATTTATAATATGCACGATTGCTTAAATATTTTGATAAAATATGATTATTGAGCCATTCATACCAATCAAGAGCAAGCTTTTTTCTCACAAATCTAGAAAAGCCTAATAAAATTGTTACTAGAACCAGGGCAGAACCGTAAAGCAATAATATATCAGTAAATTTCTTTAAATCTTTCTCTTCAGTAATAACATCAAGTAAAAAGCGGCTAACAAAGCTATTAAAAACTGTTACCCCCACAAGTGAAATGATTAACAATATGAGGAGAATCAGCATCCCCCATGTGCGAATCACATCTGAAAATGCTCTGCCATTAGCATCTGTAGGATACCAGTAAGGTCCGATAATCTTGTGGAAATTTTTCCAAAATTGATTAGTACCTGGAGCAGAATTATTATTTGCGGACTTATTAATAAAAGTTGTTGCTTGCATCTGGATAAAATTCTTTAATTCTTCTAAAGTAAGTAATAGAGAAAACTAAAACAAGGTTAATGTATATGTGATTTGTCAACGAAAGCCCAGGCTTCGCTCACAAAAATCAAACACCATTCCTGTAATTAAGATTCAGGATTGACACATCATAACGATTTGGAATTTTGAGTTGTAAATTATCACCATAGACTATTCAAAGATACCATCCTTCCAGAGTTTTAAAACTTCGTTAGCTGTAAAATAACATTCTTGTTCCGTCGCCAAAGATTTGATTACAGAACGCATTTTCTCATACTGTTGTCTGGTTTGCGGATTTTGCAGTTGCTTTTCAAATAGATATTGAAAATTACTGACTCCACTCCATTTGCCAAAGACAACATCTATCTTATTGTGAGGAAATATGGCATAGCTCTGAGGGTCACGAAACAAAGAATTGACGTGGATACCTGATTCATGACGTTGTGAAGTTTGAGAATAGGGGGATGCAGGACGAATCCCCATCTCCTCAATGTAATTAGTTACTGCGTCAACAGCATCATAGTTTATGCCCTCAACTTCAATGCCAAAACGGACTCGCAACCCATTTAATACTTGCTCAAGGGCAACATTTCCGGCTCGCTCTCCTAAACCACAAAAAGTCCCAGATACTAAAGTTGCTCCGGCCATTAGAGATTGAAGAGTATTCTCCAGAGCCAATCCCATATCATTGTGGTAGTGTACCCCAAATGCTACCCCCGTAGTGGATTGGAGCAAGTCATTAATCCAGATATAGCTCTTATCTGGACTCAGAACCCCCACAGTATCACATAAGAGGAAGTGTTCAATATAAGGACTGCATGAGCGAATACATTGGACTAAAAAGTCAAAATCGGCTCTAGAAGCATCCTCAGCCGCAAAATCTACTCTCAAACCAGCGACTTTTGTGGCATAGTGCAGATTTTCGACCATGACATCAATAGCATCTTGACGAATTTGATTGATGATGTAAGATGGGATATCGTTATCAATGGTTTTGTCTTGGAATTCACTCATCAGACGAACATGGGGATTGCGTAAAAACAGCAAGCGATCAGAAACAGCATGGAAGAGAATGATACGCTTAACTCCATATTTCTTCGCCTGATCAATGTACTCTTTTCCCATCATCGTAGAAGCAGTAATCAGATGATTTAATCCATCTGATATTAATGTTTTGGCAAGCGCTGATTCTTGCTCACAGACACTAGGCATGATGGCAAATCCACTGACTCCTGTTTGAGCAATCAGATGGGCAAGTTTGTGTTTGGTTGGTAAAGAGAAAAAAACACCTACTTGTTGTTCTCCATCCCGCAGGGTTTCATCGGAAATTTTGATTGAACGATTTTGCATGGTTTTATACCTATTTGAAATATGCCTATTTAAAATTAAGAAAGCCAGATTAACAAAGGTTTCTGAGCTTGTTTCTAGTTAATGAATTTTGGATAAGAACCGAAAAACCTATCCAAAATCCAAAATTTGTATGATTTAAGTCATCACCACCCGTAAGTGTGAGGCTAAGGTTTTTACATTCGGTTCATAAAGCATCCGTCCATGATTTCCAGGTACAGATATTACTTTCACAGGGTTTTCTGTGTAAGGTTGCCATCCCCAATCCGGTAAATCGTAATTAGAAATAGCTCGGATTTCTTGTAAAACAACTTCATACACTTCTTCGGCGCGAAATAAAACAATTGGCGCAGAAATTTGATGAGAAGGCCGATAATTTGCATAATTAATCGTCAGTTGTTTCATTACCTGCATATTGGTTTTGAGTAAATCAAGGCTGGAGTATTCCGGGAGGACATTTTTTTTATATAAAAACTCTGCTGCTAAATCCCAACGAGCTTGTTCATCACTTTGAGCAGCTAAATCAGCGTATTCTAAACCTAGAGAAACTCCCTTTACAGCTTCAATTCGTTGGAGTAATTGCCAAATCCAATCAATGTCTGTTCTCTTAGTTAAATATTCAGGGTGAGTAACTAAACCAGCGTCTAAAATAGCCAGTAATTCTACTTTTTCACCTCGTTTTTCCAGTTGACAAGCCATTTCAAAAGCAACAGCACAACCGGATGAATATCCTGTCAGTATGTATGGACCTTGAGGTTGTTGGTGATGTAATAAGTCAATCAGTTGAATAGCATGAATTTCTACTGATTTAGGAACTTTATCAATGCCATTTCTTCCTGGAGTTTCTAAACTATAAACTGGATGATTTTCTAAGTTGATAGCCAAATCTTGAAAATATAAACCATGTCCATTTGCTCCTGGTACACAAAACAGAGGATTTGCATTTCCTTGGGATTGAATTAACAGCAAATCGGGATGGGCTTTTTGTACCTCTTTATTACCAAGTTGTTCTGCTAGTTGAGCAATAGTAGGATTTTGAAATAAACTGCTCAAGGTCAATTTTTGCCCAAACATTTCTTGCATAAGATTGAGCAATTTTATCACTAATAAAGAATGTCCACCTAAGTCAAAAAAGTTATCATGAATACTAATTTCTTGACGTTCAAGAACGGCAGACCATAATTGCAATAATTGTGCTTCAACTTCGTTGCGTGGTGCTGTATATAAACCTGCAACTCCCACATTAGGAGCAGGTAAAGCTTTACGGTCAATTTTGCCATTGGGAGTTAAAGGTAACTTTTCCAATACAACAATTTGAGCCGGAATCATGTAATCAGGTAAACTAGATTTGAGATATTTTTTCAAATCACTGGAGAAATCATGATCAATTCCTGTTACATAAGCAATTAAACTTTGATTACTCTCAGTTTGATATAAAATTACAACAGCTTCGTTAACTAATGGATGCTGTAATAATAGTGATTCGATTTCACCCAGTTCAATTCTAAAACCGCGTAATTTTACCTGCTCGTCAATGCGCCCTAGATATTCTAAATTGCCATCAATACCCCATCTTGCTAAATCACCAGTTTTATAAATTCGCTCAACTTGACCGAATAATTCCACTTCCATAAATTTTTGGGCGGTTAATTCAGGACGATTGAAATAACCCCGTGCTAAACCAACACCAGCAATACACAATTCACCAGGAATATCAGTGGGTAATGGTTGATGATGTGCATCTAAAATATAGATGCGGAGATTAGATAATGGTTTACCAATAAGTGGTTTTTGTCCATTGGGTTGACAAAGAGCAATACTGGCACAAACTGTAGATTCCGTTGGTCCGTAACCATTAAAAAAACTTCTTCCTTTTGCCCACCGGGTAACTAATTCTTTTGGGCAAGCTTCACCAGCAGTAATTAAAATTTGCAAATCAGGTAAGGTTGCTTGGGGTAACAGAGATAAAACTGAAGGTGGGATAGTAACATGAGTAATTTTGTGTTTAGTTAAAAAGTCAATAAATTCTTGACTAGGTAACAAATTTTCTTTTCTTGTGAGATATAAACAAGCACCTGCGGACAGGGTAGGAGCAATTTCCCAAATGGAAGCATCAAAACTGAAATTAGCAAACTGTAGTACACGACTTTGGGGTTGAATTTGCAAAATTTCATCAACTGCCAAAATTAAATTTACCAGTCCTCGATGTTCAATCATTACCCCTTTAGGTTTTCCCGTTGAACCAGAGGTATAAATGACATAAGCTAAATTATTAGACTTAACTTGATTCTTACTTATTTGCCTTTCCTTCCTTCTTTGCGTCTTTGCATCTTGGCGTGAGCTATCATCTAAATAAACAACTTCAACAGGATTTTCTAAACTATCTAAAGGTAATTTATCTACTACAAAACTTTGAGTTAATAAAACCGATATCCGCGAATCTTCTAACATGAACTTGATTCTTTCTGGGGGATAATTAGGATCAATCGGTACATAAGCACCACCAGCTTTAAGAATACCCAAAACACCAATGATCATTTCTAAAGAACGTTCAACACTAATACCAATTAAAGTATCTGGTTGAATTTGGTAATTTTCAATTAAATAATCAGCTAATTGCTCGGCTTTTTCATTTAATTGTTGATAAGTTAGGTTTTCTGATTCAAAAACTACAGCTAAATTATCAGGATTTTTGGCAACTTGTTCTGCAAATAAATCAACAAAAGTTTTATCTTGAGGATAATCAGTTTGAGTTTGATTCCAGCGTTGTATTTGTAGCAGTTCCGTTGCTGTCATCAAAGGTAAAGTATTGATTGATTGGTGTGGATGATCAATAATTCCCTTCAGCAGCACTGCAAACTGTTCCGCCATGCGTTGGATAGTATCTCTTGCAAATAGGTCGGTGGCGTATTCCCAAGAGCAGTTTAATTGGTGGTCAGACTCGGTTATCAACAGCGTTAAATCAAACTTGGCGATCGCACATTTGACTCCTAGGAATTCCATCTCTAACCCTGATAAATCCAAGTCTGGACTTTGATTATTTTCCAGTACCAACATCACTTGAAATAATGGGTTATAACTCATACTGCGTTCTGGATGTAATTTTTCTACCAGAACATCAAAGGCAACATCTTGATGAGCATAAGCATCTAAACAAATTTGGCGAGTTTGTTGTAAAAACTCAATAAAACTTTGCTCTGGTTTGATTTGCTGACGCATGACCAAAGTATTCACAAAAAAGCCAATTAATCCTTCCGTTTGGCTATGGGTACGGTTAGCAATGGGAGAACCAATACACAAATCATTTTGGCGACTATAACGAGATAGTAAAATACTCAAAGTAGCCAACACAGTCATATATAGACTTACGCCTTGCTGTTGACTAAAAGCATTAACAGTAGTAGTTAATTCCGGTGTAAGAGCATAAATATAGCGCTGACCTCTGTAACTTTGCTGGGCTGGACGGGGATAATCGGTCGGCAATTCCAGTAATGGGGAAGCATCACCCAGTTGATGTTTCCAGTAATCAATTTGCTTTGCTAATACTTCTCCTTGTAACCAGTGGCGTTGCCAAGCTGCATAGTCACTGTATTGAATCGGTAAAGGAGCAAAATTTGGGGTCTTATCTTGAGAATAAGCAGTATAAACCTGCCATAACTCCCGCAAAAATACTCCCATTGACCAGCCATCACTGATAATGTGGTGCATATTGATGGCCAAGACAGATTTTTGCTCCTCCAATTGCAGCAGTTTAGCTTTAAACAAAGGGCCAGTATTTAAGTCAAAGTGTTCTTGTGCATGAGCGTCAATTAAATCTTGGATATTTGGGCATTGGGTATCTAAATCAAGCTCTCCCTTGTTCCCACTCCCTAATTTCCGGCAATCTTGTACTGTTAAAACTGCGATTTCGTCTAAACTGCGAATGGCAACTTGTGGTTGTCCGGCAACTGTGGGAAAATACATCCTCAGACTCTCGTGCCGATTCAGCAGATAAGCCAAACTAGAATGTAGGACATCAATATTCAGGTTGCCGTTCAGTTGTAAAGCGATCGGCATATTGTAAGTAGCTGATAACCCTTGGAGTTGTGCTAATAGCCAGAGGCGTTGTTGAGCAAAGGACAGAAGCTTGGGAGAGTCAGCACTTAAAGCGGGAATTTCTGCGGTGATGACAGCTTGTGTCTTAGCAGCTTTCAAGAAGGTGAGAATATCTGCTTTCCGATCTTGAATTTCCTGCTTGAGTTCAGAACTGAGGGCGTTTTTGCTAGTACGAATCCGTAACTTATCATCTTCAGCCCAAATTCGGCAGCCCATGTTCTGCAACCGCAGCATTAAAGAAACTACTTGCTGATTTTGTGTTATGTTCATAGTTCAATTTCCTCTTCGTCTGAGTTTAAAGGTTGTATATCTGTGGTTGTCGAATTAACCCAAATGCAGCTATCTATATAATTTGCTAAGTCAATGAGAGTAGGAGACTCAAATACTTGACGCAGTGGCAGTTCTACTTTGAAAGTGTCACGAATGCGGTAGCAAAGTTGGGTAGCTAATAAAGAATGTCCTCCCAAGTTGAAGAAGTTATCTTGTCGGGCGATCGCTTCATATTTCAATAACTTCGCCCAAAGTTGAGCCAGCAATTTTTCGGTCTCCGTTACAGGCAATTCAATATCTGTGACTGCAACTTTTGGATCTGGTGCAGGTAAAGCTTTTCGGTCTACTTTGCCATTTGGTGTCAGTGGCAGTTTGTCCAAAACAACAAAATGACTGGGAATCATATAATCAGGCAGGGTTTTCTCTAAAAAGTCCCGCCATTCTGCTAATAAAGCTGGATCAATTTGATTGGTGCGATATTGCAACGGTTGATTAGCGTAATTTTGCCAAGGTTTCAGCCGCCAATTGCCTTTTGTCGCAAATCTTGGGATTTTGTCTTCTTCAAAGATATGCCGTTGAAAAACAACATCGTAATCAGAAAATCCTGTGGAGCTATATTGGATAAAAGCCGTATAGGGCAAATCTCGCGCTAAATTTCGGAATGCTTCCGGTTCTATCCCTGATTTCACTTGGGCAATTGCCGCTTTTAAATCTGTGACAGTACCATCTAATTGAGGAATTTGTGCTAACAACACCATTTCTGGAGTTAGACGTGCATTAGGAATACTCTTAATCCCTAGTAAATCTGGTTGCTCGGTTGTTAAAATTCTCTCAATTGTTGCCAGATTTAACTGTTGTTCTTGCCAATCTAAGCATTGAGGTTGAGTTAGGGGAATATCTACTTGATCTAAATGTAAAACAACATCATAACGAAAACGACTCATTTCCGTATGACTGTAACCCCGTTTTAATTCAATTTGGACGTGACTAATCCGAGAAAATCTTTGCTTGAGAGCGATAAAGAAATCAGGGTCAATCAGCAATTCTTCTTCCGTGCGAATCCTGTTTTGAATTTTTTGGCGCAAGTCCTGAATTGATAAGTCATCAGGGGCGCGATAAAATTCTGTGGTGGTGTGGAAAGCTGCTAATAAATGGAGATTTCGCACGTCCCCAATCAATATTTTTCCTTGATGGCTCACAGTTTTGATTGCCCCTTCAATTACTGACAACAAGTAATCTAAAGAAGGGAAATACTGAATTACAGAATTAATGATTACCAAGTCATAAACATTGGATTCAATGCCATCAAACTGGTTAGCAGCACTTTGTTTTAAAGTAACTTTGTTTTGGAGAGATTGCTGTTTGAGATGTTGTTCAATATACTGCAATCCGCTCGATGCAAAATCTGTACCTAAATAATATTGACAATGGGATGCAACTTTAAATAATAACATCCCTGTTCCGCAACCAATTTCCCAAACTCGTTTGGGTGCAAGTTCTAAAATTTGGTCAACTGTTGTATCACGCCATTCTTGCATGGCTGATCGTAAAATTGGCTCTCCTGTGTAGCTATCCTTCCAACCTGCAAGATTCAAAGTTGGATCATCGGTTGGTGTTGTTTGTTGAGTGTAGCTATCATTAAAAACTTGTTCCCACAATTCTACCTGTTCACTTTGGCTGGTATAGTCGCTTTCTGTTGTGGGGACAACATAAGTAACTAGACGCTGATAGCATTCGCTGTCTTCCCGCACCAAAACAACCGCTTCCTGAATTTTGGGGTGTTTGAGTAAAGATGCTTCAATTTCACCTAATTCAATCCGGAAACCCCGCAGTTTGACTTGGTAATCAATCCGTCCTAAGTATTGCAAATTACCGTCAGGTAGCCACCGGGCTAAATCACCAGTTTTATAAATTCGCTCAGTTTTACCGAATAATTCCAATGTGATAAATTTTTCGGCGGTAGCTTCAGGACGATGCAAATAACTCTGTGCTAAACCTGCACCCCCAATGCACAGTTCCCCAGGAATACCGGGGGGCAGGGGTTGATTAGCATGATCTAAAATATAGATGCGAGTGTTGGCGATCGCTTTGCCAATGGTAGGTTCGTGCTGGGCATTTTTGGCAACTTTCGTAAATGTTGAATAAGTTGTGTCCTCAGAAGGTCCATAGAGGTTATAAACTTCTTGTACAGATGTATTTTGATATAAAGCTTGTACCAAGTTATTTCTTAAGGGTTCACCCGCTAAATTAATAACCTGTACACTGGACGGAATTACATTCATATTCAGGAGTTCAGCCGCCGCACTCGGTACAGTATTAATCAAAGTTATCGGGATCGAACTCTGATGTGCTTGCTCAATGTAGAGCGCATTTTCCACCAAAATTACACTCCCCCCTTGAGTCAGGGGGACAAAAATTTCAAAAATGGAGAGATCAAAACAGATTGAAGTTGATGCTAAAACACCTGCAAGCTGTTCTGTACTAAAGACTGAATGCGCCCAGTTTACAAATGCTACCGCACTAGCATGGGCAATAGCAACGCCCTTAGGTTTGCCTGTAGAACCAGAAGTATAAATTACATAAGCTAAGTCATCAAAATGAATGAATTTTTGAGGATTCTCTGTTGGGCGATTCCTACGGAGCGCTTCGCTATCGCTCCAGGTGGGTTGATCTAAAAATACTAATTGGCAGGTACTTTTGAGTTTTTCTAAGGGAAGTTGCTGTGGCAGAGATTTCGTTGTCAGTAATACCGCAGCATGACTATCTTCGAGCATTAAATTAATGCGTTCTTGGGGATAACTCGGATCAATTGGTAGGTATGTACCACCTGCTTTGAGGATCGCAAATATGCCGATCAGCATTTCCAGCGATCGCTCCATGCAAATCGCCATCAATGGGGGATCAGATAATTGTTGCTGACTTTTGAGTTGCAATAAATAATCTGCTAGGCGATTCGCTTTTTGATTGAGTTCTTGATAACTCAAGCTTTGATCTACCGACACTACTGCAATTTGATCGGGCGTTTTTGCAGCCTGATTTTCAAACAAACTCACCAAAGTATGGTTTTGAGGGTAATCTGTCTCAGTTTGATTCCAAACTTGCAGTTGTTGGATTTCTGCGGGGGTGATGATGGGTAGCTGATAAATCGGTTGTTGGGAATTTTGAACTATTGCTGTGAGCAAAACTTCAAAATGTGCCGCCATGCGCCTAATGGTTGAGGCCGCAAATAGATCTGTGGCATATTCCCACATACAGTGTAGTTGCTCGTCTCTTTCGCTCAAATCTAGCAGGATATCAAACTTGGCAAATGGGAAACTTTGTTCTAAGTATTGAATCTCCAGCCCTGGTAAATGAACCTTCGCCCCTGCGCCAACCGCATTTTGCAACACCATCATCACTTGGAACAAGGGATTGTGGCTGAGACTGCGTTCTGGTTGTAACTTTTCAACTAAATACTCAAAAGGAATGTCTTGATGAGCATAAGCATCTAAGCAAGTTTGGCGAGTTTGTTGCAGTAACTCACTAAAGCTTTGCTCTGACTTGATTTTGCTTCGCAATACTAAGGTATTGACAAAAAAGCCAATTAACCCTTCTGTATAGCTATGGGTGCGATTAGCGATCGCAGAACCAACACATAAATCCTCTTGGCGGCTGTAACGGGATAGTAAGATATTAAAAGCAGTCAACAGGGTCATAAATAAACTCACCCCTTGTTGTTGACTAATAGCTTTAAGTTTCTGAGTCAGTTCTTTGCTCAAAGAAAATTCTTCCCGCTCACCTTGGTAACTTTGTTGCGCTGGACGGAGATAATCAGTGGGTAATTCCAGCAAGCGAGGCGCATCCCCTAGTTGTTGTTGCCAATAATTTTCTTGAGTTAATAAGGTTTCCCTTTGTAACCAACTGCGCTGCCAAGCTGCAAAATCACTATATTGAATCGGTAATGGTGACAAGTTCGGCACAGAACCCGCAGCATAAGCAGTATAAGCTTGTTCCCATTCCCGCTTAAATACTCCCATAGACCAGCCATCACTAATAATGTGGTGCATATTAATCAGCAGGACATTTTTCTGCTCACTCAGTTGCAGCAGTTTCGCTTTGAACACTGGACCAGTATTTAAGTCAAAGGATTTTTGAGCGTGAAGATCAGATAAATGTTGCACAGTTTCCCCTTGAGTTTGGGGAGGGAGTGCTTGTAAGTCGGCAATTTCTAATACTTCTATATCTTCGACATTTTTAACTACTACTTGGGGTTCTCCCTCCAAAGTAGGGAAATAAGAGCGTAGACTGCTATGCCGTTCTAGCAGATAAGTTAAACTTTGCCGCATAGCTTCTAAATTTAGGTTGCCATCTAGTTGAAAGGCCACTGGCATATTATAGGTAGAAGAAGTTCCTTTCGCTTCCAGTTGAGCGATAAACCAAAGTCTTGATTGGGCAAAAGACGGAGTTTTTGGTTCATTTTCTGACTGTGGTGAAATGGGAGGTAAAGCAACACTCGCAGATGCTTGATTAATTTCCTTCGCTAACTCAGATAAAATGTTTTGCTCAAATATCTTACGAACAGGTACTTCTACCCCGAAAATATCACGAATTCGGGTAACTAATTGAGTAGCTAACAGGGAATGTCCACCTAATTCAAAGAAGTTATCAGAACGACCAACAGATTTAACTTTTAATAAACCTTGCCATAAACTAGCGAGTAGTTCTTCTGTGGGAGTTACTGGTATTTCCAAATCAGTAGAAGCGGTTATATCTGGTGCTGGTAATGCGCGGCGGTCTATTTTTCCATTAGCGGTTAGTGGCAGGTTTTCCAAAACCATAATCTGGCTAGGAATCATATAATTTGGGAGGCGATTTTTGAGGTATTCTCTGACTTCAATTACCAAATTCGCGGTTTTTTCTGATTCTGTAATATAGGCAATTAACCGGGGATTGTTATCAGTTTCATATAAAATTACCACAGCTTCTTGAACTGATGGGTGCTGTAATAATAGTGATTCAATTTCTCCGAGTTCGATTCTAAAACCGCGTAATTTTACCTGCTCATCAATCCGACCCAAATATTCTAAATTGCCATCATCATCCCATTTTGCTAAATCACCAGTTTTATAAATGCGTTCAGTTTGACCAAATAAATTAATTTCAATAAATTTTTCGGCTGTAGTTTCAGGACGATTGAGATAACCTCTAGCTAAACCTACTCCTGCAAGACATAATTCCCCAGGAATACCAGGAGGCAATAGTTGATTATTTGCATCTAAAATATAAATACGGATATTAGGTGAAGGTTTACCAATCAGTGGTTTTTTGACATTAGGTTGACAAAGAGATATTGCGGCAATAACAGTACATTCTGTTGGCCCATAGCAATTATAAAAACGTCTTTCCATTCCCCACTGACTCACCAATTCTGCCGGACAAGCTTCACCACCAACACAGATAGATTGTAAATTATCCAGAGTTGCGTTTGGTAATGTTGCTAACGCTGAAGGAGTTAAAAAGAGATGGGTAATTTTATGTTCAGTCAGAAAATCAACTAAGGTTTGACTGGGTAATAAAGTTTCTTGATTTGCTAGATATAAACAAGCACCTGCTGATAAAGCAGTGGCAATTTCACCAATAGACAAATCGAAACTAAAAGAACCAAATTGAAGCAAACGACTTTGGGGTTGAAATTGAAATATTTTTGCCCAACCCAAAGCTAAATTCACAATTGCTTGATGTTCAATCATTACCCCCTTGGGTTTTCCCGTTGAACCAGATGTATAAATGACATAAGCTAAATTATCAGGCTTAACTTGATTCTTACTTATTTCCCTTTGGGTCTTTGCATCTTGGCGTGATATATCATCTAAATAAACAACTTCAACAAGATTTTTTAAACTATCTAAAGGTAATTTATTTACTAAAACGCTTTGAGTTAATAATACCAATATCCCCGAATCTTCTAACATCAACTCAATCCGTTCTTGTGGATAATTGGGATCAATCGGTACATAAGCACCACCAGCTTTAAGAATACCAAGGACACCAATAATCATTTCTAAAGAACGTTCCACAGAAATGCCAATTAAGGTATCTGGTTGCATAAGGTAATTTTCAATTAAATAATCAGCTAATTGATCAGCTTTTTCATTTAATTGTTGATAAGTTAGGTTTTCTGATTCAAAAACTACAGCTAAATTATCAGGATTTTTTATAACTTGTTCTGCAAATAAATCAACTAAAGTTTTATCTTGAGGATATTCTGTTTGTGAATGATTCCATGTTTGTAGTTGCTGAATTTCATCTTCAGTCAGCAAAGATAGATTATTGATTGATTGATGGGGATTATCAGTAATTTGTTTAAGCAGAACTGCAAAATGTTCTTTCATCCTTTGAATAGTTGCATCTGCAAACAAATCCGTTGCATATTCCCATTCTCCGGTTAAACCTTGGGGAGTTTCCCGGAAAATTAAGGATAAATCAAAGAATGTTGTGGTGTTTTCCCACTCAAACCGAGTGAGAGTTAAACCAGGAAGTTCTATTTTTTCTGGAGTTCCACTTTGCAAACCAAAAGCAACTTGAAACAGGGGATGATGAGCAAGCGATCGCTCTAAACCTAATTCATCAATTAATTTTTCAAAGGGTAAATCTTGATGATCATAAGCATTTAAAGTTACTTGTTTTACTCGTTGTAATAATTCTCTAAAACTGGGATTTCCTTGTAAGTTGGTACGCAAAGCCAGAGTATTGACAAAAAAGCCAATTAGGGGTTCTATTTCTTGGCGGTTACGATTAGCGATCGCAGAACCAACTACAATATCATTTTGATTACTATAACGAGATAATAACAGCGCGAATACTGCCAGCAAAGTCATAAACAAAGTAGTTCCTGACTCCTGACTTAACCGTTTTAATTTTTGTGTTAAATTTAAATCAATTTGGATAAATTCACTACGTCCTTTAAAACTTTGGAATGATGGACGTTGATAATCTGTAGGTAATTCTAATAATGGATTAATTTCTGCTAATTGTTGTTGCCAGTAATTGAGTTGTTTGTTTAAATTTTCTCCTTGTAAATATGACCTTTGCCAGTGGGCAAAATCAGCATATTGTAAAGATAATGGGGGTAAAGAAGAAGATTCTCCATTACAAAAAGTGGTGTAAAGAGTGAATAATTCTTTACGAAAAATATCCATTGACCAACCATCACAAACTATGTGATGAATGACCAATAATAGCAGATGAGATTTATCAGCTAGTTTTAGTAATTTTACTCGCAATAAAGGAGCTTTTGCTAAGTCATAAGGCTGTTTTAATTCTGCTGTTGCTAAATGTTTGGCTTTGCTGAATTTATCTTTCTCTGCTACTTGTTCCCAGTCTAAGATTTCTATTTTTAATTCAGGTTGGGTGTGAATTATCTGTATGGGTGATTCATTAACAATAGAGAAGCTAGTGCGTAAGATTTCATGACGGTGGATAATTTCTAAAATAGCTTTTTCTAGAGCATTAATATTTAAAATACCGCTAATTTGCCAGAAAAATGGCACGTTATAAACACCATTTTCTCCTTCTAGTTGGTCAATAAACCACAGTCTTTGTTGTGCAAAGGAGAGGGGAAGGGGTTTTTCCCGCGATACTGGTTTGAGTAGTGGGGGTTGTTGTTGCTTTTTGAGTTTTTGTAAAACTAATTCTCGTTTTTCTGGTGATAGGTTTTCAAGTCTTTTTAGTAAGTCGCTCATAATATTTGTGTAGAAATTTGTTTTTTTATTTTTGATCGTTCGCGTAGCGTGCCGTAAGGCATACCGCAGAGGACACAGAGAAAGAAGAAATTTTACAATTGGCTACAACTAATCATCACAACATTAATTGTTGTGTTACCTCCTCTTCTGATAATTGATCTACTTCTGCTAAAATCCTCGCTAGGTCATCATTTTCTACTTGCTCAATTTGTTGTTCTATGACTTTTTGGGCAAGTTCGGCAATGGTGGGATTTTCAAATAAGTAACGCAAAGAAAAATCTAGAGAAAAGACTTCTCTTAAACGAGAAATTACTTGGGTAGCTAGTAAGGAATGTCCTCCTAATTCAAAGAAGTTATCGTTAATTCCCACTTGTTTTAATTTCAAAACTTCTGTCCAAATATCTGCTAATTCTTGTTCTGTATCGGTGCTAGGTAGAACAAAATCCACTTCTAGATTTCTTTGAGAAGTATCAGGAACTGGTAAAGCACGGCGATTGATTTTACCATTAGCAGTTAGGGGTAAATTCTCTAGAAATACGAAAGCAGCAGGAATCATGTAATCTGGCAGTTTTGATTTGAGGAAGTTTCTCAAGGTGCTGGGAGTTGGTACATTATTTTGTGCTACTAAATAAGCTACTAATAATTTGTTACCTGGTTCATCTTCCCGCGCAATTACTACAACTTGTTGAATGTCAGGATGCTGATTTAAAACCGCTTCAATTTCTGCTAATTCAATTCTAAACCCGCGAATTTTTACTTGTGTATCAATTCGTCCGATAAATTCTATATTTCCATCAGGTAAACGCCGGACTAAATCCCCTGTTTTGTAAAGGGTATCTCCGGCAATAAAGGGATTAGATATAAATTTTTCACTGGTTAATTTTGGTTGGTTTAAGTAACCTCTAGCAACACTCGCACCACCTACATAAAGTTCACCAGGAACACCTGTAGGGACTCTCTGCAAATGAGTATCTAATATATAAATTGTTCTGTCTCCAATGGGTTTACCAATAGGAATAGAGTTGAAATTTTCAGCTAGTTGTTGAGGAATTGGATAACAACAGGTAAATACTGTACATTCCGAAGGACCATAACCATTGATAATTTTGGTTTCTGGTAATATTTCTAAAGCCCGACGCACATGATTTATAGACAATGATTCTCCGCCAATAAGCAGTTGTTTAATGGCTAATAAACCTTGTGGTATTGTATCAATCATCAGATTGAACAAAGCGGAAGTTAACCAAAGAGTGTTAACTTTTTCTTCTTGAATAATTTGAGTTAGTTTTTCTGCTGTGGGAATTTTTTCAGGATAAAGCACACAACGCCCACCATAAAGCAATGGTGTCCAAAGTTCTAGGGCTGCTGCATCCCAAGAAAAGGAGGAATTTTGTAGCCAAATCTGGTTTTCATCAAGTTGAATATAATCAACCCCAAACATAAAACCCATGAAGCTACGATGGGGAACTTCTGTTCCTTTTGGTGTTCCTGTTGAACCTGATGTATAAATAATATAAGCTAAGTTTTCTGGAGTGACTTCACTAGGTAAATTATCTGCTGGATATTGGGCGATAATTTCCCAATCTGTATCAAGATTCACCACAATCTCCTGATTGATTGGGAGTCTATTTTGTAAATGAGTTTGTGTTAGTAAAATGGATGTTTGTACATCTTCCAGCATGAAAGTTAGTCTTTCAGTAGGATAAGCTGGATCTAAAGGAACGTAAGCACCACCAGCTTTAAGAATAGCGAGTATTCCGACTACCATTTCTAAAGAACGCTCAACACAGATTCCTACCCTAGTTTCTGGTTTAACTCCTAATGATTTTAAATAATGGGCTAATTGATTGGCACGGTTATTTAATTGCTGATAAGTTAAATTTTCTTGTTTGTAAATAACAGCAATATTATCAGGTGTTTTCTGTACTTGTTCTGCAAATAAAATATGAAGACATTGATAATTAATATTTTTATTTTTCTGATTTTGATGATTCTCTAAAAGTATTAATTCTTGTTCTTCCTCTGCACTGAGTAAAGATATTTGTGAAATATTCTGTTGTAAATTTTCGGAAATTACTGTTAGCAATGTTTGGAAACTGCCAATCATCTGGCTGATTGTTGGTTCATTAAAGCAGCTAGTATCATAAACAAATCTGCCTCCTAATTGTGAACCAGGATTAATGACTATGGTTAATGGGTAGTTTGTTCTTTCAAAACAACTTAAATTACTAATTTCTAAGGTTTTTTTTGTATCCTTTTTACTTGAATCTACAGGATAATTTTCAAAAACTAACAAACTTTCAAATAATGGCATCCCTGGGAGAATATCACTTAATTGTTGAATTTCTGCCAGGGAAAAATAACTATACTGTTCTTGTTCTAAGGCTTGGTTTTGTAGTTCTTGCAGCCAAGATAATATTTCTTTTTGATTATCAATTTTTACACGGGTGGGAATGGTATTAATTAATAATCCCACCATTGATTCTATGTTTTCTAATACAGGTTGACGACCGGATACAGTTGCACCAAAAATTACATCTTTTTCGCCAGTGTAGCGGGAAATTAATAAACTCCATGCTCCCTGGACTAAATTATTTAATGTTAAATGATGCTGTCGTGCCGCAGTTTGCAATTTTTCAGTTACCGTTTGAGATAATTGAAAACGTTTTTCTTGATATATTCCTTGTCCTTTTTTACCAGTTAAAATAGTAGGTGTTTGTAAACCTTGTAGTGTTTGTTGCCAAAATTGTTTAGCTTGTTCAATATTCTGCTGTTGTAACCATTCAATATATTCTTTATAAGGTCTAACAGGTGACAATCTTAAATATTCACCCCGTTGATTTGCTTCATACAAAGCTAAAATTTCCTTGATGATAATTTGCATTGACCAACCATCAAAAAGAATATGATGATGACTCCAAATAAATTGATAGGTATTCTCAGTTAATTGAATGATGGTAAAACGCATTAAGGGAGCTTGATTTAAATCAAATCCTTTATGGCGATCGCTCACCAAAAAATCCTCTAAATTCTTTTGTTGCTCATCACTTGTTAAATGTCGCCAATCCAATTTTTCCCAGGGAAGATCCACTTGCTTACTTACCATTTGCAAGGGTTTTTCTATTTCTTCCCAATAAAAAGCACTGCGTAATATTGAATGTCTGGCTACAACCTGTTCCCAAGCTTTTTGGAATGCAGCAAAATTCAATTCCCCAGAGAGGATGCAAAGTAACTGCTCAAAATAAACTTCTGATTCTGGTGCATAAAGGGTATGAAACAACATCCCTTGCTGCATGGGTGAAAGTTCATAAAGGTCTTCGATACTTTGCATAAAACTACCTCTTGGTGATAGGTGACAGGGGACAGGTTATTAAATTTGCGTTCCTTAGAAAGTTGCCCGTTCCCTGTTCCCTCT
>JAKOGY010000093.1 GCA_028658405.1 Dolichospermum sp. ST_sed8
AAAACCCCATACGGTGGGCATTGCCCACAAAAACCCCATACGGTGGGCATTGCCCACAAAAACCCCATACGGTGGGCATTGCCCACCCTACGTATATTTCAAATATCAAATATTAGTCCTATAAAATAGATCCCTAATTTCTTAAAAATTCGGGGATCTTTTTAATTCAATTTTTAACTTTATCTGCCGAACTAAGTTGATCTAAAATTGCTAAAATCTCTTGTTCAAAGGCAACTTGAGCGCGGTTAGTTTTCCCCCCAATATACAAAGTTTCGCCTTTTTGTAAAGCCCAAATTTGGGAATGGGAAAAATAACTCATGACCACACCTAACATCAATAACCCAAACCCTGTATAAACAATGGGAATACCAGGATCAAATTTAATTTGTAAACCCGTGCTACCAATGACATCAAGGATTTGCAAATTGACCCCATTTACAGGTATAGACATTCCTGCACGCACAGTATTAATTAATTTACCTTGAGCATCATAAATTAATACCATGCCTTGCAAATCTTTGGCTAATAGAGAAACACCTTCACTTAAATCTGGTTTAGTCGGAATCCAAGTTCCCCAAATTCTCCCTCTACCTTTGGTGTCTAATTGTGCCATTGGTAATTGGAAAATGGGACTTTTATTTAATCTCACTCGAACGTTAGAAATTCCCCAATCTGTTTGATAGAAAACTACACCATGATAACGCAAAGGTTTGTTAACATAAATCTTCTCATGATTAACTTCTTTACCTTCCTTATTCAACACAGACATATCTGAATAAAATTGGTCAATTCCTCCCGTGGGTGTGTAGTCAATCCAAAAGCGATTTACCCGCACAGACCAATCTTTCAAGACATCTTGAGATGACCAAGCACCAGCATCAACAATATTTTTTACCTGGAATGTATCACCACCAGAAATCATTTCTTGAGCCATAAATCCTGTCATTGATCCGAAAATTCCCCCCAGAAGAATAGCAACTATCCCAATGTGAACAATAATTGGACCAATTTTCCCAATTATCCCTTTACGAGCATAAAGAATATCATCTTTTTCTTGGAAAATTCGATAACTTTTTTGCTGCAAAATTGGCGTAATTGATGGCAAATAAACACCTTCTAATTCCGCACTCAAGGCTAATTTTTTAAAGTTGCGCGGTTCTTCATAGAATTTCCATTTTTGAGCAGCCTTGAGGGCGGGTAATTGCCGAGTAAAGGTACAAGCTGTTAAACTAGTTCCAAATAGAACTAACAAACTCAAAAACCACCAAGTGCGATATACATGATCTAAGCCAACTACTTGAATCACTTTCCACGAAAGAAAACCAAACAAAGCGGGATGTTCAGGATAATTAGATTGATAAAAAGCAGGCGCTTGTCCCTGTTCAATTACCGTACCACTAACACTAAATAAGGCAATTACTAATAAAAGAACAATTGCTAATCGTAAATCAGTTAATACAGGCAAAATTTCCCGGCGGATAAATCGCCCAGGTATTAACCACCAACTTAATTCTGTGGATGTTGTATGATCTGAAGTCATGGCTTAGAAACTACCAATAGGAATACGAGAAAGTAACGAAAAAACACCAAAACCTACTAATAATGCCCCGCTAACAGGATTTATCCAACCAGACCAACGGCGCAATTCTAATATCTTTTTGATGGACGCAGTAAAAGTACCTGCTAATATTAATGGAGTTACATATCCGGCTGTGTAAGAAAGTAGTAAAACAGCACCTAAAATTAGATCTTGCGTATTAGCAACCCAACCCAATAAACTGGCTAAAACTGGTGTACTACAAGGGGAAGCAACCAACCCAAATGTTAACCCAATAGAGTATGAACGCACTCCGGGAGGTAGATCTTGAGAAATCCAATTTGTTTCATTCAAAGAAGGAAATTGTATGGGTAATGCTTCTAATAAATTCAGTCCCATAATAATAGCGATAATGCTGACAATAATTGGTAAACCAATTCCTATCTGTCCATAAACTTTACCCACTAAACCTGCGACAATTCCCATTCCTGCCAATGTAGTTGCTAATCCCAAAGCAAACCAAGTTGATTGGGCTGCTGCTTGTAAGCGAGTTTTAGCCTCATAACCACCGATATAGCCAATGGTAATGGGCAGCATGGACAGCATACAGGGCGTGAGGCTGGTAAGCAAGCCAGCCGCAAAAATAATGGCAATGCTGACAATACTCAGGTGTGTAAGTTGGTTAGCAACAAGGGTGTTAGCTAGTTGTTCAAGTTCGTAAATTCGGGTTTCTAGAGTTTCTAGCATGAGTATATTTAAGTAGAAAATGCTTACTCTGCTTGAATTTTAACGTATTTTGGGTGATGAAGTGACGGAAAACAAGTAACCTGGTGCAAATCAGATTTCCGGATTTTTGTGAAAAATTGATGAATTTATAGTAAAGATTACTTCGAGAATGTTTGTAAAGCATTAATTTGTATCAAGAGATCCCCCCTAACCCCCCTTAAAAAGGGGGGAATTAGAGTCAAAGTCCCCCTTCTCAAGGGGGATTTAGGGGGATCTCAATATTTTGGATACATGAAGAAAGTCAAAGTCCCCCTTCTCAAGGGGGATTTAGGGGGATATCAATATTTTGGATACATGACAAAGGACTTTTAAAACATCCTCTTAAACATCAGGTTAATTATTCTGAAGATTGTTTTAGACTCATCATCAAATATATATTGGAAATCAAAAATACTCATTCATCAGGAATCTACCACTATGACTCAGAAAACCAACAAAGTTTTCCAACAATCTGGAGTTATTCCCTATCGAATCATAGATGGGAAAGTTGAAATTTTATTAATTACCACTCGCAATCGTCAAGGTTGGGTAATTCCGAAAGGGGGACTTTGTAAAGGTATGAGTCCCCATGATTCCGCAGCAAAGGAAGCATGGGAAGAAGCAGGAGTTATCGGTAGAGTCACAACTGAAAATTTGGGTAATTATAAATATCGCAAACGAGGGAATACCTATCAAGTAAACTTATTTTTATTACCTGTAGAAACAGTATTGGAAGATTGGCCAGAAGCTACTTCAAGGAAAAGAAGATGGTTAGAGATTAACCAAGCTGCCGAATTGGTTAAAGAAATTTCACTAAGAAGAATTATTGAAAGTTTATAACGACTATTTAAGATTAATTTAGTTTGTTTTAATTTAAGTCTAGTTTGAGATATATAGCAATCCTATTTGATTTATAAATACTGGGAGGTTCAGATCCCCGACTTCTTGAAGAAGTCGGGGATCTTTGTGTTCATAAAATATCCAGATATCTGGTAATAAACCACCCATTGCCCCAACAGTAATTAAAACAGTGTCTGCGGTTTCTAGTAGTAGACAAAGCAGCAGTGGCACTAATTAATAGATGCGAAATTGCTAACATTATCTAATTCTCTTTTTCTCCTGCGGCAAATTATAAAGCAGTTGGAAAAGTCCTAAGACCATGGCCGCAGCTATACCACCAAATATATATAGTGCCTGATCACTAGTACCAAGTCTTATAAACTTCATAATTACAAAAATTACTCCCCCTACTAAAATGAATGGTGTGATATCAAAGTAACGGTGGTTATCTGCACCTTCAAAATCTAAACCAAGGTACTCTTCCTCAATGGCACGGATAGCTAACATCGGATTTCCCCGAGACCGTTGATGTAATTTAGATAAGTCAGTCGGTAATAAAGCGATCGCTCTTTCAATTGCCGCACTTTCCATAATTTCCCTGATAGCCTTCTCTGGTAATGGCCTCAATTCAATTCTGGGAATTTTAACAAAAATATCCGAGCGCGGCGGATCTGTGGCTAAAATCAACATCGGCACACGCTGACGGCGTAACTGTTTGAGCCAAAATCTAAATTTCCTATTACAGTTTTGAGCATCATCGAGAATAAGAAAAGCTGTGTTTTCTTTGAAAAAATCTGCGATCGCTATTTTTAATTTCTCTATAGTTAAAGATTTCCCTTGTAAAGTTTCAGTAGGAATATCAAGGCAAAAACAAATTTCTGTCATCATCTGCTTGAGTGTTGTGGGTTCTACAGATGCCACTAAAAACCCATCATCAGATAACTTTTTGATAACTGCTGATCTTAATACAGATTTACCAGAACCTTCTTCACCTACTACCAAAATGGCTCCATTAGCTAACAGAGATGCAGTGATTCTCCGTAGTTCGGGTTGACGGTAAATTTTAAACTCCCCATCTGGGGGTCTTTCTTCTACTTCCTCATTCATCGGGGATGACCTAGGTAACTGTGGAAAAAGTGAGAATAGGGCAATAATAACTAAACTAATGGGATTAAACGAACTTATTGCTAAGAGAACTCCACAAAAAAGATTATCCAATTTTGTGGGATGGGCATCTTGCCCGTCCTTGTATTATTAGCGGGCAAGATGCCCGCACCACAAAAAATTTTAGGATATTTTTTTAATTGGAAGTCTCTAATAACAAGCCGTTCATAAACAAGATTAATCAATTAGTTCGGTGTCGTCTTTTTGTTGGTTGATTTTCTTCATGGCTAGATTGATCAAGTTCTGCGGATTGTACGCAGCTTTGTTGATGGCGCTGCGCGATTGAGTAAAATTTTCTTTCATCTCCTCCAATTGTGCCTTGAGATCAGCAGGTAATCGATGTGGGTTTTGATAAAAGTAAGTTACCATTGCTTCTTGGACAATAATCAGACCAGTAGCTTTTTCCGCCCCGGATCTAATAACATTCTCGATTTCCTTATCCGTGATAAATTCAGTGTTTATCAATGCTGTTTTTAATTCTTTTAAAATTTCGATAATCTCAGATGATTCAGCGTTAATAATCTGGGGATTTGTACCTTCTTTCTCTTCAAATTGTACCTTTCTAACTTTTTTCCACTCAGATACCAGGGGAGAAATTGTACTAAAACTCCCACCTCCCAAATGTTCTCGTACAGCTTCACGAGTTACTTTCTCATTATTTTTATATAGGTTTTCACAAATTCCAAAAATCTTTGCTTTTAAATCTTCAGTTTGATTTATGGTAGTCATAGATTTCCATTAATGAAGGTCTGAAAAACTTTATCTGGTTCAATTTTAAAACATTAATTTAAATATTAGCAAATCTACAGAGAATTTACAAAAAAAATTGATAAAAAATACCATCAATTTTTTTGAGGCTGCATTGCGAATCGTTTGAATAATAACAATTCATGCAGCATTTTCCCAAGAATCACTTACTTATCAAAATCTATGTCTTTCGGAGGATGCTATCAAGTTTGGCAATATTTTATAGTATCGTCCTTACTTTTACAGCAAATTGAGATAGCGAAGCACGACCTAGTAGTCTGTCAAGAACTAATTGACAGGTTCATTCGTTGCCATCTTGATTCTTCCTTCTTCCTTCTTCCTTCTTCCTTCGTGTCCTTCGTGCCTTCGTGGTTCGTTTCTTATCCCTAAATCAAGTCAAAATCGCGCCACCCATTAACCGCTCATACCTATACTTCAACTCATCCTTCATCAATGGCCAACGCTCCAAAGTTGCATCCATATCAATCACTTTTTCCGCTGCTTGTCGCGCTAACAGCAAAATATCCTCATCTTCCACCAAACTAGCCAAAGTAAAATCTGCTACCCCAGATTGACGAGTTCCCAGCACTTCCCCAGGGCCACGAAACCGCATATCCATTTCTGAGATAAAAAACCCATCTTGGGACTGTTCCAACACCTTTAACCGTTGTTGAGCATCAGGACTTCTGGTACTACTCATTAATAAACAATAAGACTGTGCCGCACCTCTTCCCACACGTCCCCGTAATTGGTGCAGTTGTGATAAACCGAATCTTTCCGCGTGTTCAATTAGCATAACAGTGGCATTAGGCACATCTACACCCACCTCAATCACAGTGGTAGAAACGATAATTTGGGTTTCATTATCGCGGAATTTATGAATTGATGCTTCCTTTTCGGCTGAAGTCATGCGTCCATGCAATAAGCCAACTTGAAAATCTGGAAAAACACTTTCTTGTAATTTTTGATGTTCTTCTACAGCGGAACGCAAATCTAATTTTTCTGACTCTTCTACCAAAGGCAAAACTATATAAACTTGCCTACCTTGAGCCACTTCTCGACGGATTAAATCATAAGCTTTAGGTCTTTGTTGACCGCTTAATATTGTGGTTTGAATTTGCTGTCTTCCTGGTGGTAATTCATCAATTTGGCTAACATCTAAATCTCCATGTACAGTTAATGCCAAAGTTCTAGGAATCGGTGTAGCTGTCATCGTTAAAACATGAGGTTGTTCGCCTTTTTGCTGTAATTTTGCCCGTTGTTGTACCCCAAAACGATGCTGTTCATCTATGACAACTAAACCCAAACGTTGAAAATTAACTTTATCTTGAATTAAAGCATGAGTCCCAACTAATAAAGGTAATTCACCTGTTTCTAACTGAGCATGAATTTCTCGCCTTTTAGCTATTTTTGTCGAACCTGTTAATAATTCAACAGGCAAATGTAGCAGGTTAAACCAACTAACTAATTTATGATAATGCTGTTCTGCTAATACTTCAGTGGGAGCCATTAACGCGGCTTGATAACCTGATTGAATTGCTGCTAAAATAGCGACAACAGCCACAACAGTTTTCCCAGAACCAACATCACCCTGAACTAAGCGATTCATGGCTACAGGTTTTTGTAAGTCTGTGAGAATTTCATTAATAACTCGTTGTTGTGCGCCTGTAAATTGAAAAGGGAGAATTTCGTGAAATTCTTCTAATAATTTACCAGTCGGCGCAAGTATGGCACTAGTTTGGATTTCTCTGGCTTTTTTTTGGCGTTGCAGTAAGCCGACTTGCAAATAGAAAAATTCATCAAATACTAAACGACGACGGGCAATTTTTAAGGAGTCACTATCTTTAGGAAAATGAATATTAGGAATTGCATTTTTCAATTCCATTAAATTATATTTTTCCCGTAAACCTTTAGGTAAAGGATCTTTTAAATTAACAGCAGCGGTTAAAGCAATCATTACAGCCTGTCTGACTGTATTTGCCATTACCCCTTCAGTCAGGGGATAAATAGGCACAACGCGCCCAATAGTTAGGGAATCAATGGTATCACCTGGATTTGCCAAAATTTCTAATTCTGGATTATCCAAAGTTAACCCATATTTACTCCCTTTTACCAACCCACAAGCAGCCAACATACTACCTACAGTATACTGGCGTTTTAAACTTTCCTGCCAACCTCGACTACTAAACCGCGCACCGGCATAAAAACGGCTAACTTTAATTTGTCCACTATTATCTTTGAGGATTAATTCTAAAATTGATAACTTCTTATTTTTAGGACTGGTGAAAAAATTAAACCTTTTTACTGTTGCTATAATAGTTACTGTTTCCCCTCCTTCCAATTCACTTATATTCACCTGACGGGCATAATCAATATGATCACGAGGATAATAAAATAGTAAATCACGGACGGTATATAAATCCAACCGCGCTAAATTTTCAGATTTTCTAATGCCAATTTCTGGTAAATCTCTGAGTTTTTGATCAATTGTTGGAGCTTGTCTTTTACTAATTTCGGCAACAATCGGCGTTGTGGGATGTTGATTTTTAGATTCGTAATTTATTTTGGTTTCTTCTGTGGCTATTTCTTGCTGAAGTTGATGAAGATATCTTCTAATTTCTGCTACTAAATGTTGTCTTTCTTCCTCTGTTAAATTTGGATAATTGGCAAATTGCATTCCTACTTGATGCCAGCGAAGTCTTTCTTTTGGTGGTAAAGCAGTTGGGAAATTACCAAAGGTCAAACAAAGAAATTCACTAAAGCGATATTGCTTACCTACTAAATTTATAAAACGATTTTCTGCTTCAACTGCTAAGGCTTTATGTAATCTTATCCAATCGGGTGTTTCATTAGTCATTAGACACCTATAATTCCTATATAATCTTAAAGAAATATTTTACCGCATAAGTATGGCTAACATACCAGAATATATTGAGAATAATCTAGAATAAGTAGAGAGCCTAATACACAACGGCATAAGTCAAGAAGATATTAAAAATGTTACAAAAAGCTTCTTGGTAGAAACGTTCTATAGAACGTCTCTACACCTAAATTCATACTTAATTTCAGCAATAGCTTCAAATATTTGTACAAGAGAAGGAAAATAAACCTATCTCCTGCTACAATACCAATTTATTCTCCCTCTTCACTGATGACTACTTTACCTCGAAAGACAAAGTAATTGTAGATGTTGTAAAACAACATAATCGGAATCAAAAACCCAATGAACGTAATCATAAACACCATTGAAGTAGCAGAAGATGCCGCTTGATAAATGGTAATAGTGGGGGGAATAATGTAGGGAAAGGCAATAAATCCTAAACCAATAAATGTCAGCAGAAATATTAATGCTGTGTAAACAAATGAGGCAACTTCCTCTTTCCGGTTTAGGCTTTCTAACAGCAACCAAATCAGCAGCATACCCAATAAAGGAATTAGGGCAAAGATATAAACTTCTGGTTGATGAAATAGCCTATTTCTAGCATTTTCATAGACAATTGGCGTAGTAATGGTAATTAAAATTGCGCCTATGAAAGTTGTCCAAGCTGCTAATTTTGCTGTGCGAAAATGAGTTTCCTGTAATGTACCTTCAGTTTTGAGAATCAGATAAGTTGAACCAATCAATACATAACCTTGGACAAGGGTTAATGCTGTTAATAATGATTGCCAACTTAACCAATCCCACATTCCTCCAATAAAATGCCCAGCACTATCAACTTTGATTCCTGCTAATACACCACCCAAGGCAAATCCTTGAAATAAAGAAGCAATAAAACTGCCGATTCCAAAGGCAAGATTCCAGAAACTTTTATTATCAGAATGTTCCCGAAATTCAAAAGCAACAGCCCGTAAAATTAACCCCACAACCATCACCATTAGAGGCAGATAAAGGGCATTGAGAATTGTTCCATAAGCCAAGGGAAAAGCCCCAAATAATGCCCCTGCCATTAAAACTAACCAGGTTTCGTTAGCATCCCAAACGTTACCTAAACTGGTCATTAATAAACTACGGCGTTTTTCATCGGAAGAAGTTAAAGAGAGGATACCAACCCCTAAATCAAAGCCATCTAAAAGCACATACAGGAACAGAAATAGTCCTAGAATTACAAACCAAACTTGTGGTAGAAAATGCAACAAAGCTGTCATATAACTTCTTCCTATTGTGGCGTTTCTAGAGGACGACTATCAGGAATATGACTGACTGATTCAGTGGAAATTACTGTATTTATCTCACCTCCTGGAATGGGTAAAGTTAAATCTGGTCCTCTGCGAATAATGCGGCTACCAAAAAACATCGCACAAATAAACAAAACACTGTAGAGAAGAGTAATAACTGTGAGGGAAAATAATACTTCACCCGGTGGTAAATGAGAAGCTGCATCAGTAGTCCGAATTGCTCCATATACCGTCCAAGGTTGTCTTCCTACACAGCGAACAATCCAGCCTGATTCAATCGCCAAATAGCCTAAAGGTGCAGCTAAAATCCAAGCCCGTAATAACCATTTTTGCTGATTGATATTATTTTCACTCAGTTTACCTGTGAGCCATTGAATAATACTCCACAGCATTAATCCTACTAAGAAAAAGCCGATTCCTGCCATGATTCGGAAAGAATAGAAAATCAAAGGAATCATTGGGGGACGATCTTCTGGTTTCCATTCTTTGAGTCCTAAAACTGGTTCTGAAAGTTTCGGTTTGAGTTCTAAAATGTAACTTAAACCATTAGGAATAGAAATTTCCCAATCATTTTTTTCTGCTTTTCTATTCGGAATTGCGAATAGATTCCATTTAGCAGATTCACCAGCCGGGACTGTTTCCCATTGGGATTCTATTGCGGCTAGTTTAGTTGGTTGATAGTGATAAACTTGATCACCACTAGCGTGACCAATTAACACTTGTAAGGGGGCGACAAAAATAGATATTGCTAAAACTATTTTAAATGATTTGTTGAAAAATTCTTGATGGCGATTATTGAGAATATACCAAGCACTAATGCCACCAATCACAAATAAAGAAGTCTCCAATGTTGCCAAGAACATATGGAGAACACTATTCACCATGAAGGGATTTAAAATTGCTTGAAAATAGTCTTCAACAATAAATTTACCATTCACCATTTGTCCACCACTAGGAGTTTGAAACCATGAATTAGCAACCAAAATCCAGAATGTGGAAAGATTCGCACCAAAAGCCACGAGAATAGTCGCTAAATAGTGAATTGCGGGAGGAACTCGCTCCCAACCAAACATCATAATTCCTAAAAAAGAAGCCTCTAGCATAAATGCCATTGAGCCTTCAAATCCCAAAATACTACCTAAGAAATCTCCCACCGCTTCTGATAACGGGGCCCAGTTAGTCCCAAACTGAAAACCCATTGGTAAACCTGATGCAACACCGATTCCAAAGTTTAGTAAATACAGTTTTGACCAAAAACGAGCATGATGATAATAAGTGGGATTTTTGGTTGTTAACCAGAGTCCTTCCACGACAATTAAGTAAATAGACATACCTGTAGTGAGAACAGGCCAAATCATGTGAAAAATCGCTGTAAATGCAAATTGCAACCGTGATAACGCGACGGTATTAGATAAAAGTTCCATACTCTTTAAAGGAGTTAAGTAGGTTAGCATTGAAAATTGTCGTTATAGCAAGGCAAGAGGCACTCATGCAAGAGTGAAGAGGTTTTGGGATATTTTACTTTTCTTTACATACCTTTAATTTTTTATGTTCACCTACTTACGCAAAAGGGATAAATACCTATTTAGGATATACATTAATATTTGTTTACATGATATTACTCCAAAAGTTTTAACTTTTGAAATCTTTGACAATCGGTCGTTTAAGGTTTGACAATCGGTCGTTTTATACTTGTTCTATGCAAAGGTATTAACTGCAAAGATACTCGTATCAAAACTAACCTAGAATATAACCATACAGAATAAATCTTTTGAGATAATTTTGATATTTTTGTAAAACAGCAGATAATCCCATGAGTTCCCAAAAAGTTGAATTGGGAAGACATCTTTTTTATTTACAGGTGAATTTTCCTGCGCTTCTTGTCATCTTCAGAAATTGGCTTTTACTGATGGTAAAACCGTGGCTGTAGGAGCAACTGGCGGATGGTAGTATAGCGACTCTGGAAGAAGTGATTGACCATTATCAAGCAGGTGGCAGAACTATTGATAAAGGGGAGTTTGCCGGAATTGGCAGTAAAAATCCTTTCAAAAGTGAGTTTATTAGTGGTTTTAAATTAAGTGAAACTGAAAAACAGGACTTACTAGCATTTTGGCGAAGTTTGACTGATGAAAAGTTTATTAAAAACCCTGCTTTTAGTAATCCCTACCCAGAAAAAGTCAAATAATAATGAATGGGAGTTTTGTACCTCCCATTACCCCAGTAAATTATTTTTTGGTCTTATTAAACAAGATAACTGGTATTCGGCACAATGGGAAATATTGCATACTCATACCAAGCTGTCCAGATAAAACTGCGAATCCAGCGTTGACGTTTTTCCAAACTTAATTCATACTCAAATGCACCAGAAGATTCATCAATGGAAGATAAATGAGAGTTACAACCACAGCCATGTTGATAAGTGAAACCATATTTGGAGGCTATACTTTGCACTTTCATTTGGATTGCAAATACCTTACCTGCGTGTAGAATAGCATCCCAAGAACGTTTATGTTCTATATCTCGTTGATCAAATCTTAAAGCCCGTTCTTCAAATACATTATCTCGATAAATTGGTGCTAAATGTACATGATAGAAACTAGCTGGTAAATCATATCCAAATTCATCAAAAAGTTCTAGTCCAATGCGAGCTACTTTGACTTCGTTATTGTATTCAGAACTCTTTGATTCAAGATTATGTAGAACTTCTTCAAAGTTCGGATAGTTGTGAACCATAAAGTCATGACCATAAAATTCCAGAGTTTCCTGTGCCATTTGCCCAAATAACTCGGAAAATGAAGGTATTAGATGAGACAAATGGGAGCGCTCATTAAACAAATCAACGTCACCATATTGCAGTTTATATTGAAACAACTGCGCCATTTCCACATAGATTTGTGGATTACTGAATCTGACGTTTGCTCTACCTTTAGCAATATCTTGCCACACAGAAGGTAATTGAGAAACAGGAACGGCATTTTCACCAACAATGACTGCAACGTTAGAGACTTCTTGAAGCTGCATATCTGATTCCCACAGAGAGTTTAATTACCTAATTTACTGTAAATAATCCCTTTTTTATTTTTTCAACATAATAATAAATGTTTGACAAACTGTCTTTTGACATTTTACTTACAAGTAGGTTGAGTTGACGCAAGGAAACCCAACATTTTCCGAACTTTGTTGATTTGTATACTTGAGAAGGTTATAACTTGCGTTTTTACATCCATATATTCCCTTTAAGCAAAAGCTCAAATTGTGATCTTGCAAAGTATACTTTCAACATTGTTGGAACTTTGTTGGGTTTCCTTGCGTCAACCCAACCTACAATATATGCACAAACATATATTACGGTTAAATCCATTTTTAATCATCTTTTAATATTCGTTGTCTGACTCGTTCTATAATTATTTTCTCTTCAGGAGATAACCCATTAACCAACATTTCATATATTAATGGTACACCCAATTCTAATTCTTCCAACAGTGTCCGCTGGCTAAATACATATTCTGGTTTTCCTTCTAGGATCAATTGTCCTTTATCCATGACAAAAACCCAATCTGCCCAACGATAGACTAAATCTAAATCGTGAGTTGCCATTAATAGAGTATTTCCATTTTGATGAATTTTCTTGAGGGTTTTTATCAAATTTCGAGTATGTCTTATATCTAAATATGCTGTTGGTTCATCTAATACTAATAGTTGCGGTTGTAGTACCATTACATCAGCTATCGAAACTCGCTTTTTCTGTCCCAAACTTAAATGATGTACTGGGGTTTCTGCTAAATCATTCAAACCAAATTCAATTAAAGCTTGTGTTACTCGATTCTTAATTTCTGTTTCCGGTAAACCTAAATTACACAAACCATAAGAAATATCTTCTTCAACCGTAGAAGCTACTAATTGTTGTTCTGGATCTTGAAATACTAAACCGACTTGTTGCCGGATTTTACTGAGATAATGACGATTATAAATTAATGGTTTACCACACCAACTGACAATTCCAGAATTTGGTTTATATAAACCATTAGCTAATAAAAAAAGTGTGGTTTTACCACAACCATTTTGACCAATTAAGGCACACTTTTTACCGGAAGGAATCCTCATAGTTAAACCATTTAAAGCTGATTTTTGTGAACCTGGATAGGTGTAATATACTTGCTCAAATTCGAGTAAATATTCCTGCATTTCGGCAAATTTCTAATCCTATTAATAATACACAGCCACAAATTGCTTCAATGGTATATCGTGGAGATGAACGATAACGTCGGGAATGCCAAAATCGCAATTCACCACTAAAACCTCTTGCTTGCAGTCCCAGAGAAAACTGACTATATTGTTGTAAAGTTCGCTGTAATAATTGTCCAATTAATAATGCTAAACTTTTCATGCTAGTATGCCAATTGCGGTAGCCACCACGAGAATTTTGTGCCGTCAATAATTCATTAGCTGTTTTTAGCAAAATGAAAATAAACCGATACATTAGTAATAGCAAATCAGTTAAAAGCACTGGAAATCTCAACCAACGTAAAGTTTGCAAAATTTCTGTGAATGGGACAGTTAACATGAGAAAATATAAACAAGAAACAGATGCTAATGATCTGGTTAAAATTTCCCATGCTTGCATACTTCCAGTCCGACTGATGTAAATATAGAATTGTCCAAAAGTCATTCCATACCATGAGTCTAATTGAACGATTTGTAAATCAGCAATTGTCACTCCATTAATCATTAATGCTGGCAAACTTGTTAAACAAAAGACTATGGTAAACATTAACAATCGCCAATAAACACCAACCGGGATTTTTGCATAAATTACTGTCCAAATGCCCATCCAAATCGCTATCAAGATTTGAACTAAAGGATGAGTGAAAAGAGAAATAATCAGCGTAGTAAATGCAAAAATCAGTTTATGTTCCGGTGGTAATCTTCTCAGTTGATTAGTGTAAGCTAAAGTATCTAATTGTAGGCTCATTCTTCACGTCTTTTTTGTTCGGAACGTCCTTTATATACACCAATTGCATAACCAACTACTCCCGCACCTAAAGCCGCTTGAGAAGCAAATAATAAACTGGCTATTTCTCCACTAGCTGGTTCAAATATTGATTTAAACCAAGGTTTATATTCAGGTTGTATTTCTGTAATAGCGGCTTTAGCTTTGTCATCAGAACCACCAAATTTTCCATTACGCACAAATATTAAAGGTGCTACTGCTAAAGCTAAAACGCCTAATATTAAAAACCAGTTATTTAAACTTTTTTTAGATTGATTCATGATTTTGATTTCTTCCCTTGATTAATTGCAGAAGTTCCAATTCTTGAGGATTATAAGATTGTAACCAGTTCCAAACCAAGACAGTTAGTAATCCTTCACTAATTGCTAAGGGTACTTGAGTAATAGCAAAAATTCCCGCGAACTTGATAAATGAAGCGATAAATCCACCCACAGGTGCAGGAAAAGCCAAGGCCAGTTGGATAGAAGTAATAACGTAGGTGAGTAAATCTGCCAATGTTGCTGCTAAAAATATGGCGATTTTTTGTTTACCACTCAGGCGCATGGTGAGATTATAGATCCAATAAGCTGCAAACGGTCCAGCGATCGCCATCGAAAAAGCATTTGCACCCAAGGTAGTTAAACCGCCATGTGCCAGTAACAAAGCTTGAAATAATAGCACCAAACTACCTAAAACTGTCATAGTCAGGGGTCCAAACAGCACCGCACCTAACCCTGTTCCTGTGGGGTGAGAACAGCTACCTGTAACAGAAGGAATTTTCAACGCTGACAACACAAAAGTAAAAGCACCAGCCAAACCTAAAAGTAGTTTCAATTCCGGGTTAGCTTGGGTAATGCGAGTCAAACTCCGCAACCCTAGAATAAAAAATGGTAATGCTACAACCCACCAAAATATTGCCCACTGCACAGGTAAAAACCCTTCCATGATGTGCATTGCGTAGGCAGGTTTGGGAAAATTAACTACCAAGTAAAAGCTAATAACAGCCATTAGTGTTAGACTCACCAACGCCTGTTTTTTTCTAGTTATCATCTGTACCTCGCAGATTTATATAAACGTCTTCTCTTCTTTATCGGCGGGCATCCTGACTCACCATATTATGGCTCACAGTTGCGGGACAGCGCCGGATTTGCACCAGACTTTCCCCCTCACGTCCAATGGCTGCTCCCCATTAGAACCGATGGTCATAACTATATCACTTCTATTTTTAATTCCTCAAAAAGGTACTAATCCTCAAACCAACTGGCACGCCAAGCCGCTTCAGCTTCAGCAATTTTCAGTTCTCTTTGCCTTTTTTGATACTCTCGTCCTAGCTTATTCAATTGCATTAAAATATTCCGAATTCCTTTGCGTTCTGCTAATAGTGTCGCTTCTGCAAATTCTATTTCTCCTAATCGTAAGTGAATAGCCATAATCTGAGTCAGACTAGAATCTTCAGAATCTTCATCATTACTAATTTCTATAACTAAGTTTAATAGGTTGGGAGGGCTGGGGATCATATTACTAGAAGATTCTGAAGAGGCTGCGGCAGCGGTTGCGGCAACTAAAATTGGTTCTGGTAGTTTTTTGGGTAAAACCCCATTTTTTTGGATTAAAATATTAACTACTTGGGAGAGTTTTTTCAAAGTTTCTTGAATCGCTTCTTCTAAATTTTGTTGCCATTCAACTAGTTCTATGGGGTTAGAAGGATCTAAGACTTTAGGCTGTTGTTCATTTTCCTCTTTTTCCCCGTTTTCTATTTCAGTGTTCTCTTCTTTTTCAAATTCTACTACTGTTTCTGTTTGGGTAACTTCCGAGGGTTGAATATAACTAATTAATTGTTGAAAGGCTTCTTTACTTAATTTGCGAATACCTTGTTGTAATTTTTGCCGCTGATTTAGTGATAAGTTCAGAAATTCCTCAGGATATCCTTGGGTACACAGGTAATAACTAGCCAAAATTAACTGTTTTTGTAAGGCTGGTCCTAGGGTATTTATATATCTAGCATAAGCTGAATTGAGTTCTTGAGCGATCGCACTAATCGCTACTTTTAATTCATTAATCTCTTTTTCTATCCGTTCAATTGCTCTTGCCATAACTTTATGCTGGTTAGTTGTCGGTGGTCAGTAGTCAGTTGTTAATTAGTATTGATATAGGACTAATATTTGATTTTTGATAGCGAAGCGTGGCGAAGCGTGGCGAAGCGTGGCGAAGCGTGGCGAAGCGTGGCGAAGCCATAATATACTATTGGTGGGCAATGCCCACCCTACACTACTTAAAATTTTTCAAATATCATTTATGATTCCTATAGTGTAAATATATGTAGTTTTGAAAAATAATCATTAACCTAATAAAATACAGGCCAGCGCCTCACGCATGACCTGTAATAGCAATAGTTATCAGTCACAAGTCCATAGTCAGTAACTAATTATTAAGTATCTATTCTTAACAACTGACCACTGACTACTGACAAATAACCAAATTACTTAGCACCAATTTGGGCAGCAACTTCATCAGCAAAGCTCATTTCGTTCTTTTCAATGCCTTCACCGAGTATATAACGGACAAAGCGATTGACTTGAATTTCTTCACCAACTGTTGATTTTACTTGCTTCACCAAGTCTTCTACCGAAATACTTTGATCACGAATATAAGGTTGATCTAGTAAAGTCATTTCCTTGAGACGTTTATCAATTCGACCTTGAACAATCTTTTCTTTGATGTTCTCTGGTTTATTGCCCAAATCGTCCTTACCCATTTCGATGCTTTTTTCTTTAGTGACAACTTCAACGGGAATTTGGTCTACGCTAACGTACTCGACATTAGGACAAGCTGCAACTTGCATTGCTGCATTTTTAGCCAAAGATTGAAATTCTGCATTAGCAGCGGCTAAAGCACTTTGAGCAGTTAATTCCATTAATACTCCCACACGTCCACCAGTGTGAATGTAGCTGTCTGCTATTCCTGGTGTGCTAGTAAGAGAGTAATTAACAAAGCGACGGACTTGAATATTTTCACCAAGAGTAGCAATGGTTTCTTTGATGAATTCATCAACAGTAACGCTGGGCTTTTCAGCATAAGGTTGAGCCAATAAAGACTCTACACTATCAGTAGTTGCTGCTTGTTGCGCTAGGTTCTTAACTAAGGCTTTAAAAGCTTCATTACGGGCAACAAAGTCGGTTTGGCAGTTGACTTCTATCAGTACACCTACCTGACCATCAGCTTGAATATAGGTGTCTACTAGACCTTCTGCGGCAATACGACTACTACCTTTATCAGCTTTGGCAATACCTTTTTTCCGTAGCCAGTCTATGGATTCATCGACATTGCCATCATTTTCTTTCAGTGCTTTTTTGCAGTCCATCATGCCAGCACCGGTTTTTTGGCGTAGCTCTTGGACGAGTTTTGCAGATATTTCCGCCATATTGCCTCAATTCCTAACTTGACAGATATAAATATTTAATCAAGATTCTAAGATGAATCGCGCTCATCTTAGAATCATTTAATGCTGATTACAGATGCTTATCCTTCTTCACCTGATGATTCAGTGCTATCACTTTCATCATATTCGTAATCTTCGTCAGCGTAATCATCGTAATCTTCTTCCGCTTCTAGCTGACCATGACGGCCTTCATAGATAGCATCTGCCAATTTACCAACAATTAGCTTAATAGATCTAATTGCGTCGTCGTTGGCTGGGATAGGAATATCTACAACGTCTGGGTCACAGTTTGTATCCAACATGGAGACAATAGGAATACCCAATTTTTCGCATTCTTGAACTGCGTTATATTCCCGTTTCTGGTCAACAATGACCACAATATCGGGAACTTTCTTCATGTTTTTAATACCACCCAAGTATTTCTGTAGCTTCGTCATTTCTCGACGCAGCATAGAAGCTTCTTTCTTTGGTAATAAATCCAGTGCGCCGGTTTCTTCTCTCCGTTCTAAATCTTTGAGACGTTCGGCTCTGGTTTTAATAGTTGCCCAGTTGGTGAGCATTCCACCCAACCAACGTTGGTTAATGTAGTGAGAACCACAACGGAGGGCTTCTTGGGCAATAATTCCGGCTGCTTGGCGCTTAGTACCAACAAACAGGAATTTTTTACCTTGCTCTGATTGGGTTCGCATATAGTTATATGCGTTATCCATTAACTGGGCTGTTTGTACCAAGTCAATGATATGTACACCATTTCGTGAGGTGTAGATATAAGGAGCCATTTTAGGGTTCCAACGTCTGGTCTGATGACCAAAGTGAACACCTGACTCCATCATTTGAGCCAAGGAAACTACTGGCATATTTTGTTACTCCTATTCGGGTTAAACCTCCATCTAGGTGCATTTCTCAATTGAAGAAACACCCGAATTCCTAGATGTGTGGATTTTAAACAACTGTACTAGGGTAACATAAATATTTTGAGTTTTACGGCGAAATTGGATTTTTCATTTCTTGTATCATAGAACCTCGCGGTAAGTGGGAAACTCAGCGGCTTGGCTCCCTGAGAGGAAAACGGCACGTGCGATTTTAATCGCTGTGGTTTTTGTGGTACAATTAAATTACGAGTAGGAATAACTATCTACGTGTTGAAGCATCCTAGTATCGGAGAAATCCCGGCTCCCCTGAAACAACGGTTAGGTTTAAGTCCTAACGACAGTATGACGAGCAAGGAGCAAACAAAGGCAGGTTGCGGAGCGTACCGCGTTTTGGCTTAGTGATGGACTCTGAAAGTATTAGAAACAAAAAAGTAGATAGAAACCTAAGCTTGACTTAGAGTGACTAGGTAGACGATGTTTGACGGTCGTAGCGAGCGTTTTACTCTGTCCGCAGAATCGAGCGTGTCTTTAGACCTGAGAGTGTCAAGTTAATCTTATAGCGGTTATTGGTTGACTGAAATACAACCCATCTTCCGCACCCTAAACTGTCACACAACGAAAAATGGTCGTTTGGGGATTT
>JAKOGY010000094.1 GCA_028658405.1 Dolichospermum sp. ST_sed8
ATGCGTAGCCCGAAAAAAAACAGCGTCATTATTTCAATCTCATGTTTTTAAACATGAGTTTTTCCTGTTAGAAAGTTTCCCGTTCCCTGTTCCCTCTGATTTGATTTTATGGGTAGGGGTTTAGCACTGCTTTACCCCTACAAATCTGGGGTTTTCGTGATTTTACTTTCATTCCATGTCTCAACCGTTTTTAGTATAAACAATAAATTCGCTGTTTTTTGAACTTAGTACAATTGTACTTGAATAGAAAATTTACTTTAATGCGTTGACAAAAACAAGCATTTATATCACAATTGTGAATAAATATAATATATCACAAAACTAGAATTGCAATTAACTGAGTTAAATCACGCACTCCGTCCAATAGAGCAATCAACTTATCCTTGTAATACTAACTTTGCTAAAAGAGTAAATGAACCTTGAAGAAGCGATAATTACGGCTAGTGAAGCGATTGTACTGGTCGAGAAGTTATTAAAGCGAGGACGCTTAACAACAGTTCAAGAAATTGTATTCCGTCAATCTTGGACTGGACAGACGTACTTAGACATGGCTATAGACTCCGATTACGATCTTGGTTACATTAAAGACGTTGGCTCAAAACTCTGGCGATCGCTCTCCCAAGCTTTAGGAGAAAAAGTCACCAAAACAAACCTGCATAAAGTCTTGAAGCGAATCGCACAGAAACAAGATATCCGCAATAGCAAGCAATACTTTAATAAACAAATTGGCATTTTAAAAGCGATAGCTTTTAGTCCTGACGCTCAATTTATTGCCAGTGCTAACAATGACCATATAGTTAAAGTATGGCATCTAGCCACAGGAAAATGTGTGCAAACCGCTTCTCTCCAAAATCGTGTTCATCATGATTCTGTAGTGAAATTCAAAGATATGCAGGGGTAATGGTCTGCTAGGAAATAGAACCACTTCGGGTAATGGGAACAGAGGTAATTCACCCAAAAATTTCGTTTTATGGAAAAGTGCGATTGCCTATGTCTAATCATCATAATGTGTATCTTGCTGCTCTGGGCATTGCTCAAAATTATTATTTTAAGGTTCTGAACCCACTAAGGTGGGTTTTGTCTGGGTAGATGGGGTTGCTAACCGTCCATTTCATTAAACGTATCTTTAAGAACAGAACGCGCTGCTAAATGATTACGAGTAGAAGTGAGAATTTCCGCTTCTCGTTCTAAACGAGCAACTGTATCCTGTATTTCTAATAATGCTTGCTGTTCGGGAGCGACACCATAGAGATTACTAGCTATCCAATAAGATAGTTCTGTGGGTAAATCTGGTAAATCATTGGGTAGTTCAATCTCTTGTTCTGTTAACTTGGCTGAGAGACGAACAACATCCCGCAATAGTTGTTCTACCTCAGCCGCTAAGGGACGTAGATCTTTAACTGGTGGTTCGTCTTCAATCCATTCTACCAAGCCGACGCGATAAGGCTTTTCGCGCACATATTCTAAAACCCGAAATCTTTGCTGTCCTAAAGCCAACAACTTAATCCTGTCATCAGGTAGCCGTTGATAATGAAGTATTTCCGCACAACAACCAACATTAGCAATTGTCCCTGTTGTGGGATCAATCATCAATACCCCAAATCGGCGATCGCTCTCCAAAATCGTGTTCATCATGATTCTGTAGCGAAATTCAAAGATATGCAGGGGTAATGGTCTGCTAGGAAATAGAACCACTTCGGGTAATGGGAACAGAGGTAATTCACGCACTGCAATTTTAGAAAAGGATGTCATTGTTATTTGAGTATAAATTTTATTCTTAAAATATATTGTTCCCTATTTTTCCCATATTTTGTATTTTATCATTTGGTTTTATAGTTAATAAAAAGCCCTGAGATAAATTTTCTCAGGGCTAATTAGTTAGTATTGATGCTAAATATCGGTTTGATGCTAAATATCGGCTTTTTGTTGCCAGTTGTTTGTCGTCAGTTATTTTTCTTTTTCCACTGACAACTGACCACTGACAAATGACAAATTTACAATTTGACTTCAATATCTACACCAGAAGGCAAATCTAACTTCATGAGTGCATCAATAGTTTTAGAAGAAGGCTGGTAAATGTCAATAATCCGGCGATGTGTGCGGGTTTCAAAGTGTTCGCGGGAATCCTTATCTACGTGAGGCGATCGCAGTACGCAATATATCTTCCGTTTTGTTGGTAAAGGAATTGGTCCGATAGCTGTAGCGTTAGTACGGTTAGCGGTTTCTACAATCTTCTCGCAAGATGTATCTAACAAACGTCTATCAAATGCTTTTAAACGAATTCTAATCTTCTGCTGCTGTAGAGTTGCCATTTTTAGTTTTCCAGGTTCGGTAAATTTCAGACTTTAGATTTTAGATTTGAGATGTTAAGTTTTATCCCCAATCCAAAATTTAAAATTATTTATGGGAATAGAAAGGAGCAGAGATTTTATAATTCATCTCCGCTCCTTGATCATGAGAGCCAAAAGGTGAGTTTTATTTCAAGATTTTAGCGACAACGCCAGCACCAATAGTGCGTCCACCTTCACGAATAGCGAAGCGCATACCTTGTTCAATCGCAATTGCGTTGATCAATTCTACTGTAACTTTGATATTATCGCCAGGCATAACCATTTCCACATTTCCACCTTCCCTATCGGTAAAGGCTTTGATTGTTCCAGTTACATCAGTTGTCCGCACATAGAACTGAGGGCGATAACCGGAGAAAAATGGTGTTTTCCGTCCACCTTCTTTCTCAGTTAAAACGTAAACTTCGCCTTCAAACTCAGTGTGAGGTTTAATTGTACCAGGTTTGGCAATTACCATACCGCGCTCAATATCTTCTTTTTTGAGACCACGCAGTAGTACACCCGCGTTATCTCCAGCCATACCTTGATCAAGGCTCTTTTTGAACATTTCAATCCCAGTGACCGCGGTAGTCTTGGTATCTCTAATCCCAACTAGCTCAACAGCATCACCAACCTTAACAATACCGCGTTCGATCCGTCCAGTAGCCACAGTTCCACGACCTGTGATGGTGAACACATCTTCCACAGCCATCAAGAATGGTTTATCCACATCCCGTTCAGGAGTAGGAATAGAAGCATCTACAGCATCCATCAACTCATAGATTTTGTCTACCCACTCATTTTCACCGCGCTGAGTTTTGGGATTAGCGGTCATGGCTTCGAGAGCCTTCAGACCGGAACCTTTGATAATGGGAATATCATCACCAGGGAAATCATACTGGGTGAGTAGTTCGCGTAGTTCTAGTTCTACCAATTCCATCAACTCTTCATCGTCCATCATATCTTGTTTGTTCAAGAAGACGACAAGACTAGGAACACCCACTTGTTTTGCCAAGAGGATGTGTTCACGAGTTTGGGGCATAGGACCATCCGTAGCCGCAACTACCAGGATACCTCCATCCATTTGTGCTGCACCTGTGATCATATTTTTCACATAGTCAGCGTGTCCAGGACAATCTACGTGAGCATAGTGACGGCTGCCTGTCTCATACTCAACGTGAGCGGTATTGATTGTAATACCCCGAGCTTTTTCTTCAGGAGCATTATCAATTTGATCGTATCCTTTACCTACAGCTTGACCATTAGCGGCCAAGGTCATGGTAATAGCTGCTGTTAAAGTAGTTTTGCCGTGGTCAACGTGGCCTACAGTCCCGATATTAACGTGAGGTTTATTTCTTTCAAACTTTGCGCGTGCCATGAATAATTGTTTCCTTTTTTAATTAAGTGTTCCCTTTACTTTTGGCAATGATAGTTTCAGCCACGCTACGAGGTACTTCTTCGTAGTGACTAAACTCCATTGTAAAGATACCCCGACCTTGGGTTTTCGACCGGATATCAGTGGCATAACCAAACATGGTTGCCAGTGGAACTTTTGATACCACCTTCGCAATTCCATTTTCAGTGTTTTGGCTTTCAATCTGTCCTCTGCGGGATATCAAGTCGCCTATGACGGTTCCCATATAGTCGTCAGGGACTTCAACTTCAACTTTCATCATCGGCTCTAAGATGACAGGGGAAGCTTTTGATGCCGCCTCTTTCATTGCCATAGAACCGGCAATTTTGAAAGCCATTTCTGAAGAGTCTACATCGTGGTAAGAACCATGTATCAAGGTGGCTTTGACATCAATGAGTGGATAGCCAGCTAAAATACCGGATTCACAACATTCTTTCATTCCCTGTTCTGCAGGTCCGACGTACTCTTTCGGTACAATCCCCCCGACAATTTTAGAAACAAATACAAAACCTGTACCTGGTTCACCTGGTTCTAAGTTGATCACTACGTGACCGTACTGACCCTTACCACCACTCTGACGAATAAATTTACCATCAATTTTTTCGACGGCTTTGCGGATGGTTTCGCGGTAAGCCACTTGGGGCGCACCAACGTTTGCTTCTACTTTAAATTCCCGTAACATCCGGTCTACGAGAATTTCTAGGTGCAATTCTCCCATTCCCGCAATTACGGTTTGGTTGGTTTCTGGATCAACACGCACACGGAAGGTGGGGTCTTCTTCACTCAAAGATTGCAGTGCTTTGGAAAGCTTGTCCATGTCGTTCTTGGTTTTGGGTTCAACCGCTACCGAGATCACAGGCTCAGGAATAAATAGGGATTCCAGAATTACTGGGAAGCCCTCATCACAAAGGGTATCACCTGTCAAGGTGTCTTTCAATCCTAAAGCAGCACCCAAATCACCAGCCCGTAGTTCATCTACGTCTTGGCGGTCATCTGCTTTCATCAGCACTAACCGAGAAATCCGTTCTTTTTTATTCTTGCTGACGTTAAGAACGTAACTACCTTTCTTCAGCACACCAGAATAAACACGAACGAAGGTGAGGCGACCGTAAGGATCAGCCATAATCTTAAATGCCAAAGCTGATAATGGTTCGTTATCATCAGCATGACGTTCTACGGGATCACCGTTCAGCAGTGTGCCTTGAATTGGTGGCACTTCCAGTGGTGATGGTAGGTAATCGATCACCGCATCCAACATCAATTGCACGCCTTTATTTTTAAAGGCTGAACCACAAAGCACAGGTACGATTTTCCCAGCAATTGTTCCTTTCCGCAGGGCAGTACAGATTTCTGCTTCTGTCAGTTCTTCGCCCTCGAAGTACTTATTCATCAGCCTGTCATCAGTTTCTGACACTGCTTCTACCAACTTGGTGCGGTATTGGGCAGCTTTTTCAGCTAGTTCGGCGGGAATTTCTGTTGTTTGGATATCTGTTCCTTGGTCGTTTGTGTACATATATGCACACATTTTTACCAAGTCAACGATACCTTTAAATTCAGTTTCACTACCAATAGGCAGTTGAATCGCAATGGCATTAGCCCGCAAGCGATCAACCATCTGGTCATGCACTCTATAGAAGTTCGCACCAGTGCGATCCATCTTGTTAATAAAGGCAATGCGAGGGACTTTATAGCGGTCTGCTTGTCGCCATACTGTTTCTGATTGGGGTTGTACACCACCTACGGAACAAAATACAGCGATTACACCATCTAATACTCGCATGGAACGTTCAACTTCAATGGTAAAGTCCACGTGACCGGGAGTATCAATAATGTTAATTTGATGATCATTCCAACTGGTACTAATCGCAGCAGCAGTGATGGTAATTCCCCGCTCCCGTTCTTGTTCCATCCAGTCTGTAACGGCAGTTCCTTCGTGAACTTCGCCAATTTTATGAATGATTCCAGAGTAAAATAATATTCTCTCTGTTGTTGTAGTTTTGCCCGCATCTATATGCGCCGCAATACCGATATTGCGTACTTTCTCTAGCGGGTTCGTGCGTGCCACAGTTACCTCCTATCGTTGTCGTCTCATGATATCCTGTATATTACTCTTTGTTAAGATTCTATACTTATTACGGAAAACCGTCTTTTTTTATGAGCCTAGCTAGGCAGTTGCCTTTCTTTGAGCATTAGCTATAAATTCTCCGATATACCGCATAAGAGAAGACGATATATCGTTTTTCTATTTAGTAACGATAATGTGCAAATGCTTTGTTTGCTTCAGCCATGCGGTGCGTTTCTTCACGCTTGCGAATAGCACTGCCCGTTTCATTTGCAGCGTCCATTAACTCATTAGCCAGTCTTCCGGCCATGGTTTTACCTGGACGTTGACGAGAATACTGGACTAACCACCGCAACGCTAGGGTAGTACCACGGTCTGTACGTACTTCCATTGGTACTTGGTAAGTCGCTCCACCAACTCGGCGAGCTTTTACTTCTACTAATGGTGTGGCATTACGGACTGCTTTTTCAAAAGTTTCTAATGGACTTCCACCAGTGCGCTCTTCAATAGTTTTCAAAGCATCATAAACTATTCTTGCGGCAATTGATTTCTTGCCATGACGCATTATCCGTCGCATTATCATACTGATCAGGCGACTATTATATACTGAGTCGGGCGGAACTGCACGCCTTTGACTAACACCACGACGAGACATACTTCATCCTTGAATACGGAATTTGACCACGAAATTATATGTTATCAGAACACAGGAGACTAAAAGCGGTTTAAATTAGTCGCTGATTTTTCTTGTGTTTTTATCTGTAGCTTGCGTAAGGCGCAAGCTATCAGTTACTAGGAGGCTGAATAATTTGCTTAATTATCTGTGACTAAACACAGAAGACAATAACTTCATCAACTTTAAAATTTAGATTAAAGCGCTGTTATCGTTTACAGAATTATCCTCTCCAAACTTATGCAAGTTGTGTTTATGCCAGATACAGTTGAATTTTCACAAAAAAAAGTCTTTACTGCTGGTTTTTAGACAATTTTAGGTAGGACGATTAACCGGATGAGATGCGATTAACCGTCGCTTACCTATTTTTTACCTGCTTTTAGGCGTTTAGTTCCATATTTGGAACGGCCTTGTTTCCGGTCTTTAACTCCGGCTGTATCTAATGTGCCACGGATGATGTGATATCTAACTCCGGGCAAGTCTTTGACCCGACCACCACGAATCATAACTACGGAATGTTCTTGTAAGTTATGACCGATACCTGGGATATAAGCTGTTACTTCAAATCCAGAGGTAAGTCTTACCCTGGCTACCTTGCGGAGTGCTGAGTTAGGCTTTTTAGGTGTAGTTGTGTATACTCTGGTACAAACGCCTCGACGTTGCGGGCATTGCTTCAGAGCAGGGGACTTGGTTTTCTGACGCGCTAGTTCGCGCTCACTACGTATTAGCTGCTGTATTGTTGGCATGAGTTACAGCGCGTGAAGCTGCTTTATGATCTAAGTTTTAACAAATCCTGATTATATCTTTTTTTCTGATTTTCTGTCAATCATTATTTAAAAAACAAAAAGCAAAAGACAAAAAATAGGGAATAGGGAACAGGGAACAGGGAACAGGGAACAAATTTCTTGACAACTGACAACTGACTACTGACTAATAGAGAAAGAATTGCCACAGCTACAAGTAGATGTGGCTTGGGGGTTATGAAAGCGAAAACCTCCACCCATCAAATCTTCTGAATAATCTAGTGATAACCCAGTGATGTAATTTAGGCTTTCTGGGTCTATAACTACACGAATATCATGCAACTCTAAAACCTGATCTTTAGGTTGTACTGTTGCATCAAAAGCAAGATCATAAAACAAATCGGCACAGCCACCTGATTTCACTCGCAAGCGAAACAAGATATTTGATGGTTGTTTAGATTTTAAGCGTCCGATCTCATTAATAGCTGCTGGACTCAAATGAATCATGGAATTTTTGCAGTATTGAGAATTCCATAATTAATTTTAAACCAGTTTGCCCCCTAATCTGTAGTTCTATTTTTCAGAACGGGCATAGTCATCTTGATAGCGAATAATATCATCTTCTCCCAGATATTCGCCATTTTGGACTTCAATCAAAACCAAGGGAATCACACCAGGATTTTCTAACCGATGGGTTGTACACTGAGGGACATAGGTTGATTGATTATTGCTTAATAAGATTTCCTTATCACCACAAACTACTTTAGCTGTACCGGAAACAACAATCCAGTGTTCACTGCGATGATGGTGCATTTGTAAACTAAGGCGATGTCCTGGGTTAACTTCAATGCGTTTAATTTTGTATCCGCGCCCTTCTTCCAAGACTGTAAAAGAACCCCAAGGACGTAATTCACCAGATGCAATACTTTTACCGTTGAGAGTTGTAGGGAGAGCAAATGTATCAATTGTGGGGGTTTCAGAAATTTTAGCCATAGTTACCTCATTTATCTATTTATCAAGTCAAGTTTTAACAGGTTTTGATTACTGCTGCGGTTCTACCTAGATAAAGATAGCAAAAGTCAAGCTAGATATGTAAAACAGTCTTTGAAAATTTTTTATATCTATATGAAATCTTTATGAAGGACAGTCTAGTACCGCAAGGCGGAATTTAGAATTTAGAATTTAGAATTTAGAATCAATACAGCATAAGTTTTTCACAGATTCGAAATGGTTCATTAACTTACGCTGTACTGTACTAGGTTGTCTGAATTATTTTCATAATTAATGGTTGTAAGCTAAGTGAAGTTTGATCACAAAATTATTATAGGCGATCGCACTGTACAAATTAATTGATTTTTGGTATAATTAGAGTCTAGGCTAATTATACCAAAATTTAAAATACAGTCTTTCAACTATTTTCTGTTATCAACTTATGAAGTTTAACGAAGATGCCAGAGTGAAACTACCATCAGTTTTACACTTACACAGATTAGGTTATCAATACTTATCTGTAAAAAATACGGTTTACAATCCAGAAACCTTCACGTTAAGTTGACACCAATGAAGCTCTTGCTTTACCCCTACCGATAGAATCCAAAGATTAAGCCGTTTTGAGTATAATTACTTCACTTCCAGAAAAATTCCAATCCCATTATGTACACGCGCTGCTGTATTAGGAGAACGATCAAGCAATTGCCCGCTCAAATAAAGAGTTGTAGAACTACCACCATCTAAATTTAAAGCATTAATACAACCCATTGTTTGCATTAATTTTGCCTGTTCTGCTAAGGTTGGTCCACCACCTCCAGCCCGATTACTCACAGCCGCAATCATCAAATTACCTGTAGGAGTAGTACAAATACTACTGCGAACCGCTTGACCTTTCATAAAAGTCGGGTTGAATGTTTCCGCTGGTCCATCTAACACAATTTGCCGATTTTGGACTAATAGGGGACCTGCACCAATAATATGAGGGTAGCGACTAAATTCCGGTGTGGTAGTGGTGCTGGTAAGGTTAACTCTCGTCCCTATAGGTAGCTGTGGGGTTTGATTACGGAAGATGAGGAGATAACCATTTTCAGGAATGGGAATTGGTGTTATCCCACTTTTACCACCTGCTAATTGATTAATTACTTCATTGTTTTGAATAACTAGAATGGTTTCATTATCAGCTAAGGGTGTATAAGTATTTCCCCATGCTGAAGTATAACGAGCGATACCACGCTGCACATAGCCAGTATTTAGTAAGGAAATGGGTAAACGCTGATTGTTATTGGTAATTAAGGTTTCTGTGAGTGTGAGCCGACCAAAATAGAATTGTCCGTTATTATTCCAAGCGATCGCACCCCGGTTGAGAATTGGACCAGATATCCATTGATTATCCTGACGAATTGCCCCTAAAGGTAATTTATTATTGCGGTTAAAATAACCACCATTAATCGCGGCTACTGCTAAGTAATTTTGAGCAGTTTGCATTATAGGGGCTGTACCAGTTAATGTTTGTGGGTTAGTTACTATGGGTTTAATTGTCAATCCCACTGTGCGGGGGTTAATATCTAACCAAACTACAGGAAAACGGTCTGTTCCTAAAGTTACCATCTGTTGTCGCCATTGTAGTCCTTGTGTCCAAGCAATACTCTTATTAACCAAAGCATCAGGACGAATATCAATCACTAACCGATTTGGTTGGGGAATGGTACTAACTTGTACAGATTGACCAAAGGGAACACTTAAACGGACAATTGTTTGATTATTGACTATTTCTACTTTTTGAATTAATGATTCAGGTTTAGATGGTTGAGAATTATACTGTTGAAGTAAAGCCGCATCAGCAATACCATCTAAGGTAAGAGTCCAGTCTCGGTTAGGTGGTGTGGTAGATTTGGGGATAATTTCATCAGGATCAATAACTTTTTTGACTGGTAACTCTTGTCTAATTTGCCAGGGAGTTGCTGTATCTAAATCTAGAACAACTCTATCTCCTGTTGGTTGTTTACCTAAACGAATGTTTTTTAGTTGGGAACCAGGAGTAGAAATTGCTAAAGTGTTACCATTCACTTGAATTTGCCAACCCTGTTGAACTGCTAATTGAGTAATATCTAAATAGCGATATCCTCCCCTCAAATTGGTATTGAGAACCAGCGAACCAGAAAACCACTGGATTGGTTGTTGACTAGGATTATTACTACTGAGTAAATCTATACCCATCAATTGCTTAACTGCGCCATCACTAAGATAAGTTTGTAGTTTTCCTGCTGTTGACTGTAACCATGCTCCTGGTAAAATGCGACCATTGAGAGTAATTTGATTACCAGTATTAACTGAAGTTGATAAACTGGGAATATTTTGGGCAATGGCTTGATAACTACAAGTAAAAAACCATACTGTTGACAGTAGTGGGAACACAGAAAGCAGCAATTTCATAATATTATTTATACAAATGTCTATTTTGAGAACTGTAATTATTGAAAGTCGTGGAAGTATCGTGAACTACCCACACTGACTTGGAGTACCAAGTACAGTGTCGGCTTCTGTACTCACAGGGGAGTGCCGCAACTTAGACTTTCGCCCAAGTTTTGGTCTTATCTCCCCTCCTACAGCAGAGACGGCTGCACCTTCCGCCTTTATGATTCTGATCCCTTCTGCTCTAATATTTATCGCTGCATTTCCATCTCTATCATGATGAGTACCACAATGAGGACAAGTCCATTCACGGACATCTAGTGGCATATCACTCACTTGATAAAAACAATTAGAACAGAGTTTAGAACTAGGAAACCATCTATCAATCTCCACTAATTTCCCACCTTTACGTTCTAGCTTATAGGCTAAAAAATTAGTGAATGTTCCCCATCCTGCATCAGATATTGATTTTGCCAAATTGTGATTACGTACCATGCCTTTGACATGAAGATTTTCTACTATGACAGCTTGGCTATCGCTGACCAACTTATAACTAAGTTTATGTAGAAAATCTTGCCGGGAATTGCTAACTCGTTCGTATACTTTGGCAACAACTTTTCTATATCTATTTCTTGATTTACTTCCCTTTTGTTTACGTGCTAATTTTTTCTGTTTGCGTTTAAGGTTTTTTTCATGCTTGGCAAGGTGTTTAGGATTATCATATAAGACAACTTTTTCGCCATCAGTGATAACCGCAAAATGTTTTAATCCTAAGTCAATACCGTAGATTTTACCTTCGGAAATATTTGGATTTTCGTTGGTGTTTAGCGGAGTCGAAATACCTTCTACTTCAGTCAAGATAGATGCAAAGTATTTACCTGATGGTGTTTTACTAACAGTAACAGTCTTGATTTTCCCATCAATAGGTCTATGTATTTTGGCTTTGACTATCCCTATATTGCCGGGAAGTTTGACATTACCATCTACAACCTTGACGTTTTGAGGATATTGGATAGACTGTTTACCATGCTTAGATTTGAATTTAGGAAACCCGGCCCGTTTATCAAAAAAGTTCTTGTACGCTGTGGTTAGATTTAGTGTTGTAGCTTGTAAAATTTGGCTATAACAATCAGCCAACCAAATAGTATCCTCAGATTTTTTGAGCGCGGGGAGAAATGCGTTAAGTGCAGCCCGGCTAAGTCCTTTGCCCGTCTCTTTGTAAGTCTCAATTGACTTATTTAGAGCATAATTCCACCACCATCTAGCACATCCAAAAGATTGCGCTAGTTGTGCTTCCTGTTCTTTTGATGGATATATACGAACTTGAACAGCCTTGTGTATCACTCAAATCACCTCATTGATACATCTATTTTAGCATGATCTATTATTTTTCACTAAGGGCGTAATACATAACATAATATTGAAAAAACCTCAAATGTTCTTTGCTCTTATTCGGCTATGCCTTCTCCTTGATTGAGAACGATTTTTTGTTTTTCCCGCTTTATATCCCGCCACTGATTTGGAGTACCAAATTCAGTGGGGGACTTACGGCGTAATAGTTAAAATAAAAGCAAACTGCTTGCAGCAGCACTTACGCTATCGCACTAAAGAAGGTGGGAATATGGTTCAAGCTTTACTAAAATCAATAACCTTTGCAGAATTTTCTGAATGGTATCCAGATACAGGGGTACGCTATGAACTGCATGATGGAGTAATTGTCGAAATGAATCAGCCCACAGGAGATCATGAACTTATTATCGCCTTACTCGGCCGCAACTTAACAGTAGAGATGATTCGGCAGAATTTTCCCTATATCATCGCTAAAAATGCCTTTGTTAAACCATCAACAGCAGAATCAGCTTATTGTCCTGATATTTTGCTAATAAATTATCATAACCTAGTCAATGAGCCACTATGGAAAAAACAATCAACACTTACTCAGTCCGCGTCAGTACCTCTAGTCGTTGAGGTTGTGAGTAGTAATTGGGGTATTGATTATGGACGTAAACTCAATGACTATGAAGCAATGGGGATTCCTGAATATTGGATAGTTGATTATTTGGGATTAGGTGCGAGAAGATTGATTGGCAGTCCCAAGTTACCAACACTATCAATTTACTCTTTGACTGATGGTGAATATCAAGTTAGTCAGTTTCGCGGGGATGAAGTTATAGTATCATCAGCTTTTCCAGAGTTAAGCCTAACTGCTAGGGAAATTCTACAGACTCAATAGTATTGACACAGTAATTTTAGGCGCTTGCTTGCAGCAGCACTTACGCTATCGCCCACAGTAGTAACAAGATGTCATGCTTCGTCTGAGACGTGATGGCGTGATTGCAGGTTAGCACGAATTTGAGCCATTGCTCTTGAAGCTTCAACAAGCTTACTCTGTTGAGATGCTTCTAATCCTATCCGTGCTTCTTGTCGAATTTCTTCCAATCGTCCTTGATAGATGTCTTCTTGCTGTTCTAGGAGTTTTATACCTGCAAGAATAACTTCAATAGCATTATTATACTTACCATAAGTGATTTGGCGTTGCAGCAAGGCTTCTACCTCTGGTGGCAAAAAGATTTGCATAGATTTCTCGAACTGTAGGGGCAATCCCCCCGTTGTTGCCCCGTTGTTGCCCTGGGAGTGAGTCTAATTATAACTGAATCCACAAAAATTTATAAATAATATGAATAAATTTAAAAAATCATGATCTTTTTCAGAAGTAATTATGATAGTATTTATATTGGATTTTTGTATCTTCTCAAAAGTAGCAAACAATTTTCATGCTAAAAACACTAGCGATAATTGTTTTAAATAATACAAACTGCTTGTAGACTATAATAGTAGTCTTAGGGATCAAAACTGAAAACTTCAAAAACCGTTGGATTTACAGGTTCTTCTGGATTAAGGTAGTTTGTTTTTACAAGAATATCCGGTAAGCGTAAAGCTCAGTCCCTTTATGGACCAGATATAAGCGACTCGAGTGACTTTAGTCACGTAAGAAATTAACTGGTCGTAGTAGATGTGATATAATATAAGCAACTCCATAATTTAAGTATAACTAAACAGCGTAAAAACTTAACTAGATTTGTTAAGTGCGTGGTCATACCTAACGGTATTGCAGTTTAGGAAAGCTAGATTTGGTAAAAGATAAAATGTCAATATCGAGTCCGGTAGGGATACGGTCATTAACGCTTTAGGAGAATCGACCTCTATTTTTGTTGGAGTAATCCTGCTTAAGCAAGTCGGCTCATTGATTAAAGAATCTCAGTGTCTAAAGACAGTGAGAGTGTCAAAGTGTAGTAAACAAATAAAAATAGATAGGCATTGGTAGCACAGCTTTGGCTAAATGTCAAGCTAAAATTGTTATCCCTAAACTTTGATAATTATGTATTTTTATCCAGTGCCAATAACTGAGAAAATTTCCCTCTAGCAGTAATAACAAAATCTGTACCTCAACATTTCAGGAATAAAGTATGAATCATCAACCATCAAATCAGGGTCAGCAAATTAAAGTGTCAGATACTAATTTTCAAGATACATATCCAGGGCAAAAGTGGTTAGTAGAAGAAAGAGATGCTTGTGGAGTCGGGTTTATCACCCATCGTCAAAATATTGCCAGTCATGAAATTTTGGACAAAGCCTTAACTGCTTTAACTTGCTTAGAACATAGAGGGGGTTGTAGTGCTGACCAAGATTCTGGTGATGGTGCGGGGATATTAACAGCGATTCCTTGGGAATTATTGGCACAAGATTATGGGAATCAGATTGATTTTTCGGCATTGAGTCATAAGGCTGTGGGGATGATATTTTTTCCCCAAGACAAAACCGCCGCTAAAGCTGCAAAAGCTGCATTTGAGCAAATAGCAGCAGAGGAAAAATTAACTATACTGGGCTGGCGAGTAGTTCCGGTACGTCCAGAAGTATTAGGGGTACAAGCCAAAGATAATCAACCCTTGATAGAACAGGTTTTAATTTCTTGTGCTGATAAAAGCGGAGATGAACTAGAAAGAGAATTGTATATTGCTCGTCGCCGAATTATGCAAGCGGGGAGAAGAATTTCCGAAGATTTCTATGTATGTTCATTGTCTAGCCGCACAATTGTTTATAAAGGCATGGTGCGTTCGGCTGTATTAGGGGATTTTTATCAAGATTTAAAAAATCCTGCCTTTAAAGTGGCATTTGCGGTATATCATCGCCGTTTTAGTACCAACACTATGCCTAAATGGCCTTTAGCCCAACCAATGCGGCTATTAGGTCACAACGGGGAAATTAATACCCTATTGGGGAATATTAATTGGATGATGGCACGGGAAGCTACCCTGAGTCATCCAATTTGGGAAGATCGGTTTGATGAACTCAAACCAATGGTCAACATTGATAATAGCGATTCCGCAACTTTAGATAATGTCCTAGAGTTGTTAGTGCGTTCGGGACGTAGCCCTTTAGAAGGGTTGATGATGATGGTTCCCGAAGCTTACAAAAATCAACCTTCTTTGGCTGAATATCCCGAAATTGTGGATTTTTATGAATATTACAGCGGGTTGCAAGAATCATGGGATGGACCAGCGCTGTTAGTATTTAGTGATGGTAAAAAAGTTGGCGCGACATTAGACCGCAATGGGTTACGACCTGCGCGTTATGTGATTACCAAAGATGATTATATCGTTGTTGCTTCTGAAGCTGGAGTAGTAGATATCCCAGAAGAGAATATTCTCGAAAAAGGTAGACTAGGTCCTGGACAAATGATTGCGGTGGATTTGAATACCCAAGAAATCCTCAAAAACTGGGAAATTAAACAACGCATTGCTAAACAACATCCCTATGGAGAATGGTTGAAACAGCATCGCCAAGAATTGAGTAAATTAGTTAAGGGTGAATCTGTCGGGAATGGTAATGGAAATGGTAACGGGAATGGGAATGGGCATTTATCAACGAACAACGGACAACTGACTACTAACAAAATTGATCCCCAAGTCTTATTACAACAGCAAATAGCCTTTGGTTACACCATAGAAGATGTGGAAATGGTGATTCACCCCATGGCCAGCACTGGTGCAGAAGCGACTTTCTGTATGGGGGATGATATTCCCTTGGCTATACTTTCAGAAAAATCCCATTTGCTGTATGACTATTTTAAACAGCGATTTGCCCAAGTTACGAACCCAGCGATTGACCCTTTACGGGAAAAGCTGGTAATGTCTCTGACGGTGGAACTGGGTGAAAAGGGGAATTTATTAGAACCCAAACCAGAATACGCCCGCAGACTCAAGTTAGAGTCACCTGTACTCACTCAGACAGAGTTAGAAACTATTAAGTTATCAGGATTTGCAACGGCTGAATTATCAACTTTATTCCCCATAGCCACAGGTCCAAATGGTTTAAAAATGGCTGTGGAATGTTTGCAAAAACAAGCTGCTGAATCGGTGCGGGCTGGTGCAAAGATTTTAATATTAAGTGACAGAACAGGTACAGGTATTGCTGCTGAATATACCTATATTCCCCCTTTATTGGCAATTGGTGCGGTTCATCATTACTTAATCCGCGAAGGGTTACGGATGAAAACATCCTTAATTGTGGATACCGCTCAATGTTGGAGTACCCATCATTTTGCTTGTTTGTTGGGTTATGGTGCGGGTGCTGTTTGTCCCTATATGGCTTTGGATACTGTCAGTGCTTGGTGGGCTGAACCGAAAACTCAGCAGTTTATGACTAGAGGCAAAATTGCCACTTTGACTTTAAACCAAGCCATAGAAAATTATCGCAAAGCAATAGAATCCGGTTTGCTGAAAATCCTTTCTAAGATGGGAATTTCTCTCCTTTCCAGTTATCAAGCCGCGCAAATATTTGAAGCGATTGGGATTGGTGGTGATTTGTTAGCTTTGGGTTTTCGGGGGACAACTTCCCGCATCGGTGGTCTAAGTGTGAGTGAATTGGCACAAGAGGTGCTATCTTTCCACAGTAAGGCTTTCCCAGAATTGACGGCGAAGAAGTTGGAAAACTTAGGTTTTGTCCAATACCGTCCCGGTGGTGAATACCACATGAATAGCCCAGAGTTAGCTAAGTCGCTGCATAAGGCTGTAAATGGCAAGCAATATGACCATTATGAGGTTTATAAACAGCATCTCCACAATAGACCGGTGACGGCGTTGCGTGATTTGCTGGATTTCCAAAGCGAGCGCTCATCAATTCCTTTAGAACAGGTAGAGTCAGTTAGTGATATTGTTAAACGTTTCTGTACCGGTGGGATGTCCTTAGGGGCGTTATCACGAGAAGCACATGAAACTTTAGCGATCGCTATGAATCGCATTGGTGGTAAATCTAATTCAGGTGAAGGTGGCGAAGATCCCGTTCGTTACAATGTTTTAAGTGATGTGGATGCTGCTGGTAAATCTCCCACTCTGCCCCATCTGAATGGGTTGAGAAATGGTGACACCGCTGCAAGTGCCATTAGACAAATTGCATCGGGACGGTTTGGCGTTACTCCCCAATATTTAGCCACAGCCCAACAACTAGAAATCAAAATTGCCCAAGGTGCAAAACCTGGAGAAGGTGGACAATTACCTGGTCCAAAGGTAAGCCCATATATTGCCATGTTGCGCCGTTCTAAGCCGGGTGTAACTTTGATTTCACCACCACCCCACCATGATATTTATTCCATTGAAGACTTAGCACAGTTGATTTTTGACTTGCACCAAATTAATCCCACAGCCCAAGTTTCGGTGAAATTAGTCGCAGAAATCGGGATTGGTACAATTGCAGCAGGTGTAGCTAAAGCTAATGCGGATATTATCCAAATTTCTGGACATGATGGCGGTACTGGTGCGTCACCGCTTTCTTCTATTAAACACGCTGGTAGTCCCTGGGAATTGGGTTTAACAGAAGTACATCGGGTATTGATGGAAAACAACTTGCGCGATCGCGTCATTTTGCGTGTAGATGGTGGTTTAAAGAGTGGCTGGGATGTCCTGATTGGGGCATTAATGGGGGCTGAGGAGTTCGGCTTTGGTTCTATCGCCATGATTGCTGAAGGCTGTATTATGGCGCGGATTTGCCACACTAATAATTGTCCTGTGGGGATAGCTTCTCAGAAAGAAGAAATGCGGAAGCGGTTTACCGGCATTCCCGAACACGTTGTGAATTTCTTCTACTTCATTGCGGAAGAGGTGCGGAGTCTGTTGGCTAAATTGGGATATCGTTCTTTATCAGAAGTGATTGGCCGGGCTGATTTATTAACGGTGCGTTCAGAAATTCAACTGAATAAAACCCAAGCTTTGAATTTGGATTGTTTAACTAAGCTCCCAGATACTAAAGTTAATCGCAGTTGGTTGGTGCATGAAAAAGTTCACAGCAACGGACCTGTATTAGATGATCAATTACTGGCTGATTTAGATATTCAAGCCGCGATTGAGAATCAAACTGAAGTTAGCAAGACTCTCACCGTTGTCAATACCGATAGAACCGTCGGTGCGAGGTTAACTGGAGCGATCGCTGCTAAATACGGTGACAACGGCTTTACAGGGGCAATTAACCTCAATTTCCAAGGGAGTGTCGGGCAAAGCTTCGGCGCATTTAACCTAGATGGTGTCATCCTCAATTTAGTAGGGGAAGCTAACGACTATGTAGGTAAGGGCATGAACGGTGGGGAAATTATTATTCAGCCTCCAGCAAATGCCACATACAACCCATCCGAAAACGTGATTGTGGGTAATACCTGCCTTTATGGTGCTACTGGTGGGGCGTTATTTGCCAATGGTTTAGCTGGAGAACGGTTTGCGGTGCGGAACTCTAAAGGTACAGCCGTGATTGAAGGGGCTGGTGATCACTGCTGCGAGTATATGACTGGTGGTGTGATTGTTGTCTTGGGTAAGGTTGGCCGCAACGTTGGTGCAGGAATGACCGGCGGTTTGGCTTACTTCCTGGATGAAGCTGGTAATTTCCCTGAGTTAGTTAATCACGCTATTGTTAAAGTGCAGCGAGTTGTCAGTAATGTTGGCAGACAACAATTGTATGATCTAATTAAAACTCATGGCGATCGCACTGGTTCACCAAAAGCCCAGGAAATTATTGCTAATTGGGCAGAATATTTACCCAAATTCTGGCAGTTAGTACCACCATCTGAAGCTGATAGTCCAGAAGCGAAAACAGAGGAAAAACAATTAAGTTCTGTATAATTTGTCTGAATCAGGATTTACAGGATTTAATTAACTACTTTGTCTGAATCAGGATTTCCAGGATTTGAGGATTTACAGGATTTAATTAACTACTTTGTCTGAAT
>JAKOGY010000095.1 GCA_028658405.1 Dolichospermum sp. ST_sed8
TATTTAATTGTTATCTGTGATTTGTTCATATTAATGTTCTTGATTAATTCTCACATAATAATTGTCTGAATCAGGATTTACAGGATTTAAGGATTTACAGGATGATATTTAATTGTTATCTGTGATTTGCTAATCTTAATATTCTTCATTAATCCTCAAATCACAATTGTCTGAATCAGGATGTCCAGGATTTAAGGATTTACAGGATGATATTTAATCGTTATCTGTAATTTGTTCATATTAATATTCTTGATTACTTCTCAGATAACAATCCTGTAAATCCTCTAATCCTGTAAATCCTGATTCTGACAAATAATCACTCAAAACTACTGAAAACAATCATAAAATCACACCTCAGAGAGATTTATTAGTATTTCAAGTAGCTATTTTTACATAAAAACTGATAATTCCAATACTTCTAACCAAAATAAAACAATGTATATTGTTCATATCTAGCACAGTAGGAAACATCAAGTCAGAAACAAGGTAACGGTAAAAGGTAAGTTTACTTCTTTCTACCCTTGTCGTTGAAGAATTTCATCTTGATGTTTCTCTTTTTTTTTAATAATTTGTAAATTGTTATTTTTTCTCAAACTCTTATTCAGTATTCCCAAATATAGCAATATGCACTTAAACAAGGTATAAAATTTACATAAAAAACTATACAATAAAAGATTTTTACTCCTTCTTCCTTCTTCCTGCTCCTGAATTCTGCTATATAAAGTTTTATATACCAAACTTGGAACCAAAATAGGTTATGGATTTAAAAAATGTCGCTTTTAGAAATCAAGCTACCCATTCATGAAACTTTTCAAAGTACAGTTCAGGGAGAAGGATACTGGACTGGTTGCTTAGTAGACTTTATTCGCTTATCTGGTTGTCCAGTCGGTTGTCCTTGGTGCGATACTGGTTATGCTGACGGAGGAACAAATTTACCACGAGTGAACCATTCAATTGGTGAACTTTTAGCGGAAATCATATCTCCCAGAGTAGTCATAACTGGTGGAGAACCATTTATTCACAAGCATTTACCAGAGTTAGTTCAAGCTTTATTAGCCGCAAATAAACAGGTTAGTATTGAAACATCAGGCTCTTTTTGGCAAGAAGTTTCCCCAGCAGCTTGGATTACTCTATCTCCCAAGGAACATATTAACCCTAAATACCCAGTGCAAAATCAGTTTTGGAGTCGAGCTAATGAAGTTAAGATAATCATACAAACTGGTAAAGAAATTGATTTTTACCAAGAACATCTATCTACTCACCCTCATTTGCTTGTCTATTTACAACCTGAGTGGAATAGTTCCTCAAAATCAATACCGCTGATTTTGCAGATATTACAAGAAAAACCTGACTATAGACTTTCCTTACAAACACACAAGTATATCGGGGTACAATGACCAATCATCAGTGGCTACTGGCTAAAGAATTCCGCTTTGAAGCAGCACATAAATTACCTTACCATGATGGTAAATGCTCCAGGCTGCATGGACATAGTTGGCGGGGAGTTGTTTATGTAGCTGGTGATACCTTAGCCACAGAAGGTGCTAAACAGGGTATGGTCATGGACTATTCAGATATCAAAAAATATCTCAACCCTTTGTTAGAGAACTATTTAGATCACTATTATTTAAATGAATCTATGGGTTTAGAATCACCAACCAGTGAGGAAATTGCCGCTTGGATTTATGAAAAATTAGAACAAGCAGGATTAGCGGGATTAACAGCAGTAAGAATTGATGAAACTTGCACATCTATCTGTTTGTACTCGAAAACACGCCTATCTGGTTGGTTGAATTCTGGTGAAAATTTAAATTTACTAGGATCTCGTCAAAATGATGATGGACTTGGGATGAATTTAATCACAATTATCTAAACTAAAATTTTTACTCCTGCGCTCCAGCTTGTCTTAACATTGCACAAACACCCCGATAATTACTAAACTCTGCAATCATTAAAGCTGTATAACCACCCTGATTTTTAAAATTGATATCCGCCCCAGCTTGTAGTAACATTGCCACAGCCTGACTATAACCTTCAGCTACAGCCCACATTAAAGCAGTTGCTCCAGCAGCGTTTTGCAAGTTTACATTTGCCCCTGTTTCTAGTAATAGTTGGCATATTTCGGGATAGTTTGCCGCTATGGCTTTGACTAAAGCGGTTTTACCATCATCTGCTAATTTATTAATATCTGCACCATGCTCAAGTAATAGTTTTACAGTTGAGAAATGTCCTTGAGATACTGCTAAAGTCAGAGCAACTTCTCCAAAGTTTTTCTTTTCCATATCTGCCCCTGCACTCAGCAAAACTGCTACTATTTGGCTATATCCCTGGAACGCTGCTATCAATAAGGGTGTATCTCCCAGATGGTTTCTGATTTGCACATCTGCGCCCCGTTGAAGTAATATTTTCACTACGTCAATATATTCTTCCACAACAGCAATGTGTAAGGCTGTTTCCCCTTCTTTATCTTGGTGATTAATTTCTGCACCAGCATCTAGTAAAGCGCTGATAATATCAGTATTTCCCGTAGCTGTAGCTGCTAATAATGCTGTTCCATGATCAACATTTTTGATATTGACATCAGCCCCAGATGACAACAATGCTTGGACTATTTCTAAATAGCCCAAATCTACAGCAATCATTAATGCTGTCTCACCTTCTGGATCTTGGCTATTGACAATATGGTGATTTTGTGATAAAGCTTTAACAATTGCTGGCTGTTTGTGTTTTATTGCCAATTTTAACGCGGTATCATCATCTTTGTCGGTGGCTTTTATGTCAGCATCAGCCGCTAATAGGATTTGGACGATATCAAGATGACCTTTCAGTGCTGCTATCATTAATGCGGTACTACCGTCATCATTGGTAGCATTGACATTTGCCCCTTTAGAGACTAACAATTTGACAACATCTATTTGATTAGCACTAGCAGCCAGCATTAGTGCTGTTAAGTTATAGGTTTTTCTGGTTAAGTTAATGTTAGCACCGGCATCCAAGAGCGATCGCACAATTTCTGTATAACCTAAATTCGCCGCAAACATCAAGGCTGTAGTCCCATTTCCATCGCTAACATCCACCCTAGCGCCAGCGGACAGCAGCGTAAATACTCCTTGAATATCCCCAGTTTTCACAGCCTTCAACAACGAAGTATCTTGATTTTCTATCATTAGTTATATCCTGTTTGGGTAGATGTGACTGATTCCAACTCCAGATTACACTTTGGCAAGATTGAAAAATTGCTGCGTAAGGAAAATAAATGTATGCTAAATTTTATGAAGATTTAATAACCGGAAGTAAAAAATATGGCTTTTGAACTGACTCCAACAATAAGATTCTGGCTGAATTTTGCTCACCCAGTTACTATGTGGGTATTATTAGCACTTTCTTTGTATGCCGCCTATTTAGGATTACAAGTACAGCGTACCAGAAATGCTCAAGGAGAAGAAAAGAAAGAACTAATTAAAGGGCGTTACACCATCAAACACCATCAAATTGGTTCTATCATGTTAGCTCTGATGGTAGCAGGTTCCATTGGTGGTATGGCTGTTACCTACATTAATAATGGTAAGTTGTTTGTCGGACCACATCTATTAGCCGGATTAGGGATGACAGGTTTAATAGCTTTTTCCGCATCTCTATCTCCTTTCATGCAAAAAGGTGCAAATTGGGCGCGGATAACTCATATATTGTTAAATTTTACTATTTTAGGGCTTTTCCTATGGCAGGCACTCACTGGTGTCGAAATTATTCAAAGAATTCTCACTAAAGCGTAGATTGTCAGTTGTCAGCAATTTGTAGGGTGCGTCAGACTCGATAACTTGGTAACAAACAGATTTCCCCTATCTGACGCACCATAATCCATAAGTTATTCCCTAAGAGGCTTCCAATTAAAAAAATATCCCAAAATTTTTTGTGGTGCGGGCATACTATGGCTAACGCCACGCTACGCTAACGACAAGCTCAGTACAAGTCTTGCCCGCTAATAATACAAGGACGGGCAAGATGCCCATCCCACAAAATTGGATAATTTTTTTTGTGGAGTTCTCTAAACATCCTCTACGGAATTTCATCAGGATTAACACCGATAGATTTCAGATAAGCCGCTAATTTTTCTTTTTGTTGGCGTTCCTGGTCTGCCCTTTGCTGTTGTTCGTCTGCCCTTCGCTGTTGCTCATCCGCTCGTTCATTGCCAGTTAACAACATCTCACCATCTCTAGTCCACCAACGTAAGCAGGGTATTTCCGTATCTTGTTGAATCCCCAACTCCACCCCCATAGGTGGAATCGGAAAATGCCCTCGTTCATTAGCCGGCATTTTCTCATACTTGCCATCTACAAGATGATAGACCTCAACCGATGATTTTTCTACCTCGTAAATAGCATAAAAGGGAATCCTAATTGCCTGTTCATATACCCAGAATTTACCAGCTTTCTTTAGTTCTCCAGTTTGTTCATAAGACCTCGCGGTAAGTGGGAAACTCAGTGTCTTTAGACCTGAGAGGGAAGCGACACTTCGACAAGCTCAGTGACCGCACGAGCAGTTCGGCAAGTGTTACAGTGAGCTTGTCGAACTGCTCACTGACCACGGTTTTAACCGCTTTGGTATTTTCTATATTAGCCGTGATGTGGGTCTTCAATATATTTCCTAACGGATTCACTACTAACATTCCCTGGCAGCAAGAGGGAAAAAGCAAAGAAATCCCGTTAATAATGGATGTATCATTTTAGAAGATATTTGCAGAGTATTCGGTTTTATCTGTTTTCCTCATTTCTCCTATTTCTCTCGTTCCCATACTCTGTATCGGAATGAATTATAGAAGGCTCTGCCTTCAATACCAATAGAGGCAGAGCCTCTGTGATAACATTCCCAGTCAGAGACTGGGAACGAGATAACGAGATAAAAGTAGTCGGTTTAAACCGACTTTAGCTATAAGACAGGGAATTTATTCCCTGGATTCTGGATTCCCTGGATTCCCTGGATTCTGGATTCTGGAAATCTGAAATATTAGATGATTGACTTAAACCACCTACCACCAGAAAAGCATCCTATTCCGCAAATAATATCCAAACAAAAACCAAATTCTTCTAAAACTTCATTAACTGAAAAAGCAAATTTTTTTCTATTTAACTCACCCCAATTTATCACTCAATTAAACCCAGAATCAACCCCAGCTAAAACCAATGAAACTGGAGATAAAGTTGCAGATTTTATCATCTTACCAATAGGAATTAATATTGGGAATCGTCCTGTAATTAATTCCACCCTAATTCGAGGATTAGAGGATGGAAGTCAAGCAATATCACTGGAAAAGTGGCTCATTCCCTTAGATGATGTCAGTGCAGCTTTAAAATTAAATATTACTTACTTAAAAGATGGTCAAATTGAAATCCGTTCTCCTGGTTTAGTCACTCGCATTAACTCTAATGAATTACAAACAGATCCACAATTAGGATTAGTGATCTCAGTTCAACAAATTGAGAAAATTTTAAAAGTACCTACAGAATTTAATATTTTAAAATATTCTCTAGTTTTTAATCCACCTTGGTTAAACTTAAAAGGACAAAAAGATCAAATAAATGAACCACCCGTAATTTTAGAAGGACTACCAAAAATTAACCCACCCCATTTTAATCTGACTACATTGGGGGAAAAGGTAACTATATCCAGCCAAAAAAATACATCTCCTAGTTATCAAGGTGAATTAAGTGCTATAGGCACAGTATTAGGAGGAAGTTGGTTTTTACAAATAAATCAACCCGATTTAGTTAATACAACTACCTGGCAAATTAGAGAGGCTCAATTTTTGCGTCAAACTGATGCTGCTGATTATATTATTGGTTCTCAATCCCCATTTTGGCGTAATCAAACAGGGGGTGAATTTTGGGGTTTGACAACTATTCAACGCCAAGGATTTTCTCCACCCACCAGCTTAAATACGAGTGGAGGATTTAATATTAATTCCCGCTTACAACCTAAAGTGATCAAAAATACGATTTCAGGAGATGCAAAACCAGGAACTTTAGTAAGGTTAGTGAGAGGAATTAGTGATGCTGTAATTAATGAGTTTTTGGTTGATTCTTCCGGTGTATATCGCTTTGAAAATGTTGCCAGTGAAAATGGTTTTGGTAATTATCGAATATTACTTTATCCGAATGGACAATTAACAGCTACACCAGAAATTCAAGAAGCAAAGTCTAACTCACTTCCAGGGCAATTATCAAAAGGTAATTCGGCTTTGGTAGTGTCAGCAGGAATGAGACGAGAAGTTTCAGGAAATGAGAGTTTAATCGGTAATTTTAGTGATTTTCGCGGGGGAATTGCTTATCGTCGGGGGGTGACAGAAGATTTAACTTTGGGGATAGGTGCAATACATGATCAGTCAGAATGGATTTTAGGAGAGGCTTTTTATTTACCCAAAGGTTTACCTATAGAGTTGGCAATTTCTGCCCTCACAAATATAAATGGAGCAGATTTTGGGATTCAAAGTAATTTGCGCTTTCAACCTGCACGTAACTTTACAACAACATTTAGCAGTGATATTCAAGGGCAACATGATAGCACACATCGTTTTGATACCACTTGGCAAGTATCTCCGCGTTTGGCTTTTCTTGCTAATGGCAATAGTCGAGATTCATTTTTAGGGGCAGGATTGCAATATAGTTATAGTCAACGAGATTTTTATACTTATGTCCGCGCTTTTTTTGACACCAATCAATACTTGCGTTGGAATTTGAACACTCGTTGGCAGAATTTACAATTTATTCAGCAAGGCAATGAACTAAGTACAAATTCTGAACTTAATTACACTCTATTGGGAAAGACATCCAATTCTACTCATAGCGTGTTTCTCAATTATGAAACTCGCAATTCTGATAATTTGGGTATATTAGGATGGCGTTATCGTTCTCCACAAAAATTGAATGATAGTGGTTATCTTTGGCAAGTAGATTTAGGTTATGGTATCGGTTCTCAAGGTCATGGTACTGTTGTTTCTGCATCAACGGGGATATTACCTGCCATAGATTTGAGGTTGCGTTATCAAAGTATTTCTACAGTTTCCGACGATAGTAGTTTTCGGATTGAATTTGTCCCTCGATTAAATTTTACAGGAGGAATTTCTGCCGGGGATTCCCGTTTTGATAAATTACGCAACCAAGGTGGTTTGTTAATTCAACCTTTCTTTGATAAAAATAATAATGGCATCCGGGACGATGGAGAAGCCCTTTATACTGAAGATGCTAATTTACTCCTAATTGTCAATAATAAACCAATTAAGGCTTTACGACCTGATATTCGCCGTAATGGTATCTATATTAATTTATCACCAGACAGTTATCGCCTTGATACTGATCCAGCAGGATTACCCCCTGATTGGCAAGCTGTGACTACTAGCTATGCTGTTAAAGTTGTCTCTGGCAGTTACACATCTGTTTTAGTGCCAATGATTCCATCCTATACTGTTACAGGTATTGTCACAAATACAAAAAACAAACCTATCCCAGGTGCAAGAGTGGAAGCGATACATATAAACACAGGTAAAGCCATTATATCTATTACCAATGATGCAGGTGCATTTTATTTGGAACAGTTAGCACAAGGAACATACAATTTACTCATTAATGGTAAACCAGCTAATCCCAAGACTTTAACCATTGATGCTAAGTCTAAATCTTTTTTGGAAATTAACCCACTCATAACAATACCTTAGACGGTTATTACCTGGGTTTCTTGTGAGGAAAAGGGATATTTAGAGATTGATGAAAATCTTTCTGTACCTTGTGTGTGAGACGATGGGAAACTTGACGGATAATTTGATTAAGGATGCGATCGCCTGTAGACTGAATTAAAGAATAGGGTAATCGCTGAATAAATCTGGGAAACTGTAACTCAACCACCAAATCCAACTCCCATTCTACCCGTGTAATCCCATCTAAATCACCTATTAATTTTGTTGATGATTTGTAATCCACCTCATAACCAGGCGCTTGGTAATCAGGTACAGGAATAGTCCGAATTTGGAAATGATGATCTTGGGGTTTTAACAACTCCAAGCCAATCTTCGGTTCTACATCGTAACCAAAAGCACCAAACTTACCTACCGCTAAAGCATAACTATTTTCCCCTATGGGGTGTACCTTCATCGGTTCTGCACAACGACTAAACCAGGAAGCGTGAGTATTAAAATACTCCTCTACCTGCTCCACAGGTGCATACATTTGCATACTATCTTGATAATTGCTATAGAATTTAGTTGGACTTAGATGAGCTTCTTGTGATGTAACACTATCCTCTACTTCCCAGGGTTGATATTTGCTATTGTTTGTAACCATAAATTTGTTTTTTGTATAATTTGAAGTTTGTCTATATTAATCATTCCCAATTTAGGGAAGTTTTTTCAGGTGAAAATCCAATGTTCACGAAAATCTTAACAACTTGTCATTAACTTCACATAAACAACATGAACTGATCATGTAAAGCAAATCAACAAGAAAAAAATGGTAGATTTATATTTACCCATTTAGCACTCCTAATTAACTAACTAGAAAATATCTGGACTTTTATGACTATCTTCATCATTTTTATACAATAATTGATATTGTAGCTAAATAACCAAATATATCATCATAGCGATATTACTGAAGTTTTTAATTTTCACCAAAGCAAAGTGTAAATTTTTGTAATTAGTCAAACGAAGAAATTGAAAGGAGTGGAATTCTGAAAAGCTTTGAACTTAAAGGTGTAGAAAAACTCATTGCTCCCATAGCCGCACTTTTGGGCTTTGTGTACCTGTTTCAGTGGTATGTTTTTGGAGATATACAATTATCCACCGAACCTGTATTTACTAGAAAACAACCACCCCTAGTCATGAAAGGTGGAAATCCTTATATTCGGGCATTAATGCGAACTATTTCCGCCAGTGAAGCTAGTGGTAATCGTCCCTACTCTCTTTTATATGGTGGTGAGCAGGTTAATGATCTCAGCCATCATCCTCAAAAATGTGTCACTATCGTCACAGGACCAAATACGGGTAATTGTTCCACAGCCGCAGGTAGATATCAAATTATTAATACTACATGGTATCACATTGCCCCGCGCTATCACCCAAAACCTATGCAAATGATGTTGTGGACTAATTATAGTTTTGAAGCAGAGTATCAAGATGCTGTAGTTTACCGTTGGTTGAATGATTCCAAAGTCTGGGGTGTAGATATCCCTACACTATTACAGCAGCAAAAGTTAAATGACGTTTTACGGAAACTTTCTCCTACTTGGACAAGTTTAGGATACGGTATAGAAAATAATTCTGTTAGCAGTTCCTTACCTAAAATTTATCAGCAAATCTTAAAAGAAGAATTAACCCAAAATACAGAAGTTAAAAGTATAAAATAGTTTATACAAAGGTTTTACAAGGGAAACCGGAAAGTTTGAAAGCCCCTGAGAAACTCCGAACAAAGTTCCGTCTTTCGTGCTACCCTTCGGGAACGCCAAGGGCGAACAGACAGGGGATGAAAAACGGCACGATAGGTTTTAACCTATTTCAATATTATCCTTATTCTCTTTCAACTTTAAACTATCTACCCAATCTTCTATTAATGCGGTAATGGTTTTCTCTCTTTGCGCCGCGTACAAATGAATTACATTTTTACAAAATCCTGATTGGCAGCATCCTTTTTATTGGTCTGCATTTGTGTTAGTAGGAAATTGGCTGTAGAAATAAATATATTTTAGGTGGGCATTGCCCACCCTACTTAAAATTTTTCAAATATCATTTATGATTTCTATATCATAAATCAAGTATACTAAAATTAGTAATTCAGTGTTAATAAGTGCTATGGTATTACTTCAAGAATTATCAGAATTGTTGCAAGCAGAAGATCCAGAAGAACGACAAATTATCACTGGTGTGAGTTGGGAAAGTTATGAAGCTTTGCTTAATGATTTAGGTGACAGATTGGAATATAGAGTTACATATTTAGACGGAGTTATAGAATTAATGTCACCAAATCGCCGCCATGAAAGTCGAAAAAGTGTTACTGGATCTTTACTAGAAATTTACTTTCAAGAAAAACGTATTCCTTATTTTCCCCTTGGTTCTACAACTTTCCGTAAACAAGCAAAAAGAGGTGGAGTAGAACCAGATGAATCTTACTGTATAGGTATGGAAAAAGAGTTTCCTGATCTGGCGATTGAAATTGTTTTTAGCAGCGGAGGAATTGATAAATTAGAAGTTTATAAAAGATTAGGTGTCAAAGAAGTATGGTTCTTTATCAATAATCAATTTACGGTTTATCATCTGCGTGGTGAAAACTATGAACTGGTGGCGCATAGTGAATTATTACCAGATTTAGACTTAACAACGTTAGCACAATATGTAATTTCTGATTATCCTTTAGATGCCGCAATAGCTTTTCGGGAAAAAATAAAAATGCTTTAGCCGGAAAGCGATCGCTATTTATCGGCAGTTAATCACTAATCCATAAATATTTTATCCTGCGATTTTACCGACACGGGAATAAATACCTTTGACTGCATCGGTTTTAGCACCTGCAATCCATTTAAATTTTGCAAACAATCTAAAGCTGCTTCCCGAATCATTACTTCTTTTTCCTGACTTAGTAGCAGTTGTAAACATTCCATAATATCTTGTTGTGTTGCCGTATCAACTCGCCCACGGGTAATCAGTTTGTTGAGTTGGCGCATAGAAATTAACCGTTTTAAAGAATCTTTTTCGGTTAAATTGTTTAACAATTGATCAAGATAATCTTCTTCTCGATTTCCTTGAAAACTGCATATTTGCCACACCAACAAAATTAAAGTTAACAGCGTTCCCATACCTTGAACAATAGCGCCAGCAGCTAACCAATGACTGGGAGCATCAACCCAAATTGCTGAAGCCATGTAAGTGATCACAGTCGCAATACCACCACTAACAATAGAATAAGCTAACCGACTGTTAGTGCTACTCATCAACTTGCGGATTTCTAACCAGCGTAATTGCCAGTTCCACTTTTGCATTGAGTAAGTAATTACCATGATGCCAATGCCAACAACAAGAGCTAACAGCAATTGCCAACTCCAAATCAGCATAGCCACAATAACTGTCAACAATCCTAGCAAAACACCAGGTTCAGAGAAATGTTTGGAAATGTGATTTTTTGGGCTGCCTGTCTTAATTTCTGAGATTTTATGAATGAATTGCTGCCAAGAAGACGAAGCCGGTGCCACAGTATTTACCTACTTGATTACAAAATTATCAATGGATAGTTTTTACTAATGATCAGGATGAAATCAGGAAAATTTCACCCTTAAACAGATATTATTTATCCTGTAACCGGATATCAATTACAGACGCATTGAAGTTATAGTTAAAACCTTCTAATTCAAAAGGCATCCCAATTTTTACCTTGCTATTACCAAGAACTGGTCCATCTTTAGTAACTGTTGCTTTACCTTCTAAGGTCAAGATAAAATCTGTACTAAAGTTATTCTTTCTCGGATCTGGCAATTCTTTCACAGAACCATCTGGTTGACCAATAGTCAGCATTCTATCTAACTGTTGAACAGATTTAATCCCAATTTGACCATAGGGTTGATTGCGGATAATCACATTGGTTTTACCACCTTTTGTGAATCCTTCTTTTAATAACTGTTGAGGATCACGAACATTGAGGCCACGCACCACCAAATCTACTTCAATTGGTACTGTTTTTGCACCCACTTGAGCCACAGAACCGGAAGTACCGGGGAAAATAAAAATACCTACTATCACTAGCAAAATTACTAGTGCAGCCCCTAAATCTAGTAGGTTGATTTTACCGAACAAGCGACCTTTGGAATCTAAAATAGCCATAACCAGGTTTGGATAAGTTGCAGTTAAGTTTTCAGCTAGGTAATTGATTGTACTAACAAGTTTTTTCAGGTGATCCACAATCTTGATCACTAAATCAGAATTGATAAAAGCTAGGCGTTATGGTTATACGATAGTTTATCATCAGAAAAATGGGTAGAAACCCCGTCAGAAAAATGGGTAGAAACCCCGTCCTTCTAGGACGGCTTTATATTATTTTTTTGAATACTATCGCCTTGGGGTTGGTTGACTCGGTGTACTTTTGTGTTGCACTTTCAACGGGACAGTTACCGTTTCAAATCTTCCAACCCTGTACGCATAGTATTTTGCTCTTTCGAGCCTCCCTTGCGGGGTAATGTTAGCTTCGCCAAGGTTTTAAGAGCTTGTTAAACTTGCAGCACCGTTTCAGTGACCTTAAAACTGTTTAACTGCAAATGACAGAGCCGGGAACTAGCTTCGCATTCGGTGGGTGTCGTGACTCAAAAAACGTAGTCAAGTTTTGACTTAGGCTGGTCAGAATGGCTTGTTAGATTTCTCTTTCAAGCCTCATGCCTTTAGGCTGAGGTTCCTGACAATCGCAGCAGTTACGGTGTCATCCTAGCAGTAAGTTATTGCAATTGACTATTGGCACTATTTTGAGTTGAAAATGCAACTTAGTAAGCTGAAAATTCGTCCTCTAAATTTAAGTTGTTACACCAAGCTAATATCACTAAATTATGATTAACTACAAAAGATTTTGGCCAAATTACCGCTCATGGCAGCGTCAGTGTTTATATCCGTTAATTTCTGTAAGCGTTGCTTTGAGTATATGCCTGAGTACATCCTTACCAAGTCAAGCTATCGGTTTTAGAGATCTGATACGTATATTCCCGCAAGCGATCCAAGTATTTAAACTATCTGGGATGTCTGATAGTGAAGAATTTGATCTTGGCCAGCAAATGAATCAGGAATTACAGCAAGAAGTCAATATTTCTAGTAACTCACAGTTAAATAGCTATATTAATCAAATAGGTAGACGTTTAGCAGCTAATAGTGATCGCCCAAATCTCACTTATACTTTCCAAGTAGTGGAAGATCCGGCTGTGAATGCTTTCGCTACCACGGGAGGGTTTGTTTATGTCAATACAGGATTAATCAAATCCGCAGACAATGAAGCTGAACTAGCTAGTGTATTGGGTCATGAAATGGGTCACATTGAAGGCAAACATTTACTCAAACAAATGCGAGAAAAAGCGGCAATAAATGGTATAGCTAGTGCAACAGGGTTAAGTAAAAGTAAAGCTGTAGGTCTTGGGGTACAACTAGCTCTAAATCTTCCTCATAGTCGTCAAGATGAATATGATGCTGATAGAAGAGGATTAAGAACCCTTGCCCGAACAGGTTATGCTCAATCAGCAATGGTTTCTTTTATGAAAAAGCTACAGGGAAGCAGTTCCTTACCTACATTTTTAAGTACACATCCGGGAGCAAGCGATCGCGTTGTAGCACTCCAAAAACAGATTAACAATCAACCAAGTTATCAAAATAATGGTTTAGATAATACAATCTATCAATCTAAAATGAGAGCATTTTTGCAGTAATTATTCTCAATTTCTATGGCGGCGACTACCTACAAATTCCTGTGGTTGCACAATTGTAATTACCTCGTCCCAAGCTAGAGTCCGCACTGCCTTACTGAACACATTAGCCTGATGAACTAACTTATTCGTAATATCCAACCCCGTCAACCACCCGCTACGGGGATGATAAGCACCAGTATCAATATCTAACCATCCCTGCCCCTGTGCCAAATTACCAGGAGGAACACCAGGTAAAGTAAAAGTTATAGTATGACCAACTATAATCAACTTATCTGCAAAATATGGTTGCTGTATCTGATGAAACTCATCCCTAATCCAGCATAATTGCTCCGATGTTTGTTCTTGCAAAGTTTTTTTCGGATCAACACCTGCATGAGCTAACCAAAAATCTCCCAAATCTAAATATGTAGGTAAACTTTCAAACCAATCTAGATGTTTTTTAGGAATTGTTGCAGATTGGTAACTAGCAATAGTAGCTTGTCCTCCACTATATAACCACGTCTGCATATATGATGACGCAACATTTTTGCTAGTCATAATGTTTAATAACATCATTTCATGATTACCTAGTAAACAAGGGTAATCATTTTCTTTAACAAACTCAACAACTTCGGCACTTTTTGGACCACGATCAATTAAGTCTCCCAAAAAATAGACTTGATCTTCTGATGCCGGGGCTATTGCCTCCAATAGCAACATCAAACCTTCATAGTGTCCATGCACATCACCAATTACAACCCTACGCTGACTAATTTTGTTCATCTACTTCTAGCTTAAATGAATTGGCTGGGTATTCTGACTACACTTTTGTTAGTCTACTTTCCATTGAAAAATTTCAAAAACAACTTGACTAAGTTAAGTTATGATTCATTTAACAATTGTGCAAGCATTTGGTTAATTTGCCAAGTTCCAATATAGACAGTTACCCTAACCCCAAGATATAAATAATATTACTGTCGTTAACGGCTTAAATTACAATGTCTGATCATTTCTCTGCTGAAATTAGTTCCCGTATCTGTACCCACATGAATAATGATCATGCTGAGGCTGTAGTTCTTTATGCCCAATCCTTTGCTAATGTAGCAAACACTACAGCAGCAGAAATGCTATCAATTGATGCGGAGGGCATGGATTTGGCAGTATACGAAGAAGAAGAAAAACTATCAGTGCGTATTCAGTTTGATCATGTATTAACCGATGCTGAGGATGCTCATCAGACATTAATTGCTATGACAAAGCAAGCTAGGATACAAGCTAGGATTAAATAAAATACTTGTACATACACCTTTTTACCTATTTATTCCTCTGTCCGCAACAACCAAAAACCACTGTAAGTCATTCCCGAATCATCTGGTTGCACCAACAGAAAATGCAATCCCTGACTTAGCTGTTTTCGCTGTTGATATAATTTACCAGCAGCGGTAACCTCCTCATCTGTAAAAGTCGCCAAAACCCACCTATCTACCAAACCAGCTTCTAATACCAACCCATCAGGCGCACCAGCGATATAGTTTAATGATAAAGGATTACTTTCCTTTAACCATTGCGCTAAACGCATAGATTTTCTTCCACCGTAAATTACTACCCCAGGGATAGGCACTGTTGAAGCTAAACCTAGATTAATTGGCTGTAGAAACTCTGGTATCTGTAAAATAGGAATTGGTCGTTCTTTAAATTCATCCACAATATCACCAGAGGTCATCGTCGCAAAACGCCATTCTTCTCCCCAGAGATTTTCTGGTAATGGTACTGGTGGTAGTTTATCCACAGTTACAGAATACTTTTTCGCTTCTAACCACTGTTTTAACGCCAAAGTTCTGCGAGTAGCTTCAATCTTAATACCTAAATTATTTCCCGCAGTTGTAATTAAACTCAAAGACTGAGGACGAAATACTTGAATTAAATCTGGTAACTTTGCCTTACCTGCTGCTAATTGTAATTGTTGAGCAACCCAAGTAGAGTTAGCCTGTGATTGCGGACAACTGGCCACAAACTCAAAACTGCGAGTTGCATCACAAATTAATAATTCCCATAATACCTGCCCTTCGTCATTTTGAAGCGGACTTCGATAAAAATCAGCCTGCCAAATCAGACTCATTTCCTACTCCCTAAAAATTAAACAACTCAAAAAGTGAATTTAGGTTTTAACTAAATTCGCGGCAAATTCTATTGCTGCTTCTACTGTAGAAATTTTTCCCTCAGCTTGAGCAACACCAACCTCCATTAACAATTCACCTATTAGCGGTGAAGCGGGAATGTTTAACGCTGTCATCATGTCTTTACCATTGAGTAAAGGAATAGGATGTGCAACTACATCATTTTTGTCAAGATAACGCTTGATTAAAGGTTCATAAGTAACTAACATACTTTCCTCAAACCTTCCTTTAGCTACAATATCATTTGCTAAAGCCAATACCAACACAGCCGGAAATAAAATTCCCATTTCCCGAAAGAGAAAATACTGTTTTCGCAAAGGCATATTTACCGTCTTTATTTCCGCAAACAGTCTTAATCCCGTTGTCACACCCCGAATTTCTGCGCGACTATAGGTAAGTTCTTGTAATTCAAGTTCGGCAATTTCTGGTTTGGAGTCAACCAGACAAGCAAGTTTAGCAATACTCAACCAAGATGTTTTTACCGTCTCCCGCACATAATCTGTTAATTCTTCTCCTAATTCCTGCCAACGGTGCTTAATTAAAGCATAAGCTTCATCAACAGCACTTAACTTAATAAAGCTTTCATCAGTAGCGTTTTTGAATAAACTAGTCAAAACACCATCTTGCCAAGCAGTATTTAGCCAAAATGTTCCGTGAGAAGTTGCCAACAAATAACCAACTTCTACCCGCACCCTTTCCGCTGCCACCTTGCGGATATCTTGTGCTAAACTACGAATTGTCTCCTGAGTAGTTGATTCAATAGTAAAACCCAGTTGGGCAGCTTGACGATAAGCCCGCATTAACCGCAAAGGATCATTTTGCAGATTTACAGGTGATATCATCCGTAATAGACCAGATTCTAGGTCTTTATAGCCTTCGAGAGGATCAATAATTTCTTGAGTATGGGGATTGTAAGCGATCGCATTGATAGTAAAATCCCTTCTATACAAATCCGTAATTAAACTTTCTCCGTCCTGTTGAGCAAAATCAGCCGTAGCTTCAGGAAACACCGCACGGGCAATTTGTCTTTCGGCATCAAGTAACACAAAACCAGCTTGATAACGTTGAGCAATCTTTCTTGCTACCTTCACCGCATCCACTGGGATAATAAAATCTAAATCCACATATTCCCGTACCCTACCCAAAATCGCATCACGCACCGCACCACCAACCATATAAACAGGTTGGGGCAAATATTCCAGACTAAAAGGCCAATTTTTGGCCGCTAAACGAGAAACAACTAATTCAGACATTTTAATCAAAATCAATCCTATTAACTAATGCTGATTATTTTGGATTAAGCTACATTAACTATAAAGCTTCTTAGAGTTGGTTCTATTATGTGTATTTGCGTGAATTGCCACTATGTAGACCGCTGCGTTACCTACAATGCCGTAGAAAACCAGCACCAACAGCCACACCTGACAGAAACACCAGATTTTGACCCCAACGAGCCTTCCATTAACGTTAATATTCGCACACAAGGCGAAATAATTGAAATGGAATGGGATGTTGTTGGTTGTCTTAGTTTCAAACAAGAAATAGGTAAATGGTCTAAATTGCGTCCAGGTGAATTAGTCCCCACCTAATTAAGATAGATTCTGAAATGTTGCTGAGTATTCACAGTCAAAATCAGCAACACCAATTCCTACAAACTCTATTAACTTCCAATTAGAGACTTCCAAATAAAAAAATACCCCAAAATTTCTTGTGGTGCAGGCATCTTGCCTGCTAATAATATTAGGACGGGCAAGATGCCCATCCCACAAGATTGGATCATCTTTTTTATGGAGTTCTCTTATTCTCTTTCTTCCTTCCTTTCTTCGTGTCCTTCGCTTCTTCGTGGTTCATTTGCATTTGATTTAGTATTTTGTAGCAGAAAGAGAGTAAAAACCCAAAATCAAGACTATTTCATCTCTAACGCCCGGACTATACTGTATTATTTAGCAGAAAAATATATTTGCATTTACCTTGACAACCATAATCAGACATCTGCCACTAAATAAATACGCCCTAGCGCTGCACACAACCACACCAGAACTCGGTTTGGCAATTAGCAACTTTGCAGATTATCCCCAATCTCAAGTTTGGAACTTAGGGCGTGACTTATCCAGTCATATTCATCAATACTTAATTGAACTGATTAAACCACGAACCTGGGCAGACCTAGAATTTATTGCCGTTGCCAAAGGGCCTGGTGGTTTTACAGGAACTCGCATTGGTGTTGTCACCGCTCGGACACTAGCACAACAGCTAAAAATTCCAGCATTTACCGTTTCTACTCTAGCGGCAGTAGCGTGGCAAGAGCATACCGCACATAACTATTCTAATTCTGCTGGCAAAGATAAAAATACCACTTCCATCACAAATAATCGCCAATATCCAGTAATTGCCGTAGAAATGCCAGCCCAGCGGGGACAAGTATTTGGAGCTATTTATCAACCCAACGCTGATAATTCTGGCATCACCGCACTATTAATAGATAAAGTATTCACACCAACTGCATGGCAAGAAACCCTAGCTAATTGGCATACCAGTTATCAATTAATTTCCGCTACATCTCAGTTAGCAGCCACTGTCAACAGTATTTTGGATTTAGCTTATTTAGATTGGCAGCAAGGTAAAAATCCCCATTGGTCAGAAGCTCTACCTTATTATGGACAACATCCTATAGATATTTGATGATTACCAAAATCTGTCTAAGCCTTGCCATATAAAGCTTGTAGTCGAAAATAGCCTTTGGATTTACCCTTGCTGAAAAAAAGATTGCAAAAACCCCTTGACAGAACTAGGAAGGATTGTTATATTGATTAAGTGCCGAAGAGAGAAACGACTCCCGGCAACTGAACCGAGAAAAAATAATACTTTGAAAGAATAGATTAAACCAATCCTCGTCGTAAGATAATTTAGATTACTAGGAATTAGTTCTTAGATAATTGTAGAGGATT
>JAKOGY010000096.1 GCA_028658405.1 Dolichospermum sp. ST_sed8
TTTTGTGATTGAGATGATTAACAAATCAAATCATCTTAATCAAACTAATCACAAGAATCACAGTTCAGACCAATTAATCATCCCAATCAAACAAATCACAAAAATCATAGTTCCGACTATTTAATCACAAAAATCATAGTTATGACTGCAACCGTTCAAGTTAGACCATCTTCTGTCTTTGTTGTCAGTGGTGGCGCAAAGGGAATCACTGCTCAATGTACAATTAAATTAGCACAAGAACAACCTTGTAAATTTATTCTTTTAGGTCGTTCAGAAATTACCACAGAACCAGAATATGTTCGGGATTGTTTAGAAGATTCAGCCTTAAAAAAGCGCATCATGGAAAACTTGATTTCTCAAGGAGAGAAACCAACACCCATAATGGTACAAAAGATATTTAATCAAATTAATTCTAGTCGAGAAATTAAAAAGACCTTAGCAGCTATTGAAGCAGCAGGAGGAACGGCTGAATATATCAGTGTTGATGTCACAGATACCGTAAAACTGAAAGCAAAACTCCAGGAAATATCTCAAAAGACTGGTCAAATTACCGGAATTATTCACGGTGCTGGTAACTTAGCAGATAAATTAATTGAAAAAAAGACAGAAGATGATTTTGAGAAAGTTTACACAGCTAAAGTTCAGGGTTTAGAAAATCTGCTCAGTTGTGTTAATCCCCAACAACTAGAACATTTAGTCTTATTTTCTTCCGTAACTGGCTTCTATGGGAATATTGGTCAAAGTGATTATGCTATAGCCAACGAAATTCTGAGTAAATCAGCCCACTTAATGAAACAATATAACCCTGATTGTCATGTAGTGGCAATTAACTGGGGTGGTTGGGATAGTGGTATGGTAACACCACAATTAAAGAAAGCATTTGCAGAAAGAGGAATTGATATTATTCCTATAGAAGTTGGCACACAAATGTTAGTTAATGAACTACATCCTCTCTACACTAATGATGCTCAAGTTGTCATTGGTAGCCCCATGAAATTACCACCTGCTCCTTTAGGTTCAGAACTGCGTAGCTATCGAATTAGACGACGAATGACATTAGCAGAAAATCCATTTTTGCATGATCATACAATTGCAGGATCACCCGTATTACCCGCTACCTGTGCTAAATCATGGATGGTTAATGGTTGTGAAGAAATTTATCCAGGGTATACATATTTTAGTTGTCAAGACTTCAAAATTTTAAAAGGAATTACCTTTAATGCTACCCTAGCTAAAGAACATATTTTAGAAATCAAAGAAGTTGCCAAAAGCGATGGTGATTTTGTAGAATTTCAGACCAAAATATGGAGTAAAACACCTGAAGGTAAAACTCATTATCATTTCAGTTCTCTGATAAAACTGGTAAAAAATATGCCAGAAGCACCCATTTATGAAGCAATGGATCTCAGAGAAGATAATATTGTCACAACCACAGGTAAAGGATTTTATCAAAATGGTGATTTATCCTTATTTCATGGACCAGCATTCCAAGAAATTACCAGAGTTTTAAACATTAGTTCTGAAAAACTCACAGCCGAATGTTGCTGGCAAGAAATCTCCCCACAACAACAAGGACAATTTCCCGTCAAATGGCACAATCCTTATATCATTGACTTGAGTACCCAAACATTATGGCTATGGTTAAATCATATCCATCAAGAAGTTTGTTTACCAGGACAATTAACATACTGTGAACAATATTTAGCAGTGCCATTTAACGTCCCCTTTTATGTTTCCTGTGAAATCATTGCTAAAACTGACACTGGAGCAACCGTCAACTTCATCATCCATAATCGTGAAGGAAAAATCTACTCCAAAATCTTAGGAGCAAAAGCCGTAATTTGGCCAATGAAAATGTTAAATAAGAAGTAAAAACCCACAATTTTCTTTCTTCCTTCTTCTTCCTTTCTTCCTTCGTGTCCTATCTCTACGAGACGCTCCGCGAACGCTCCTTCGTGGTTAATTTCTCTTAATTATCCTCCTGCGTCCATAAATCCGTAAACATTGGGGAATCGCGTAAATCCTAAATAACATAGGGAACAGAGTAAAAAATATCTCTTTCCCTCATCCCCCAATGAGGATTTCAAAAGTGGAAAAAATAGCAATCATCGGGTTATCTTGCCTATTTCCCGATGCTAATAATCCTGAAGAATTTTGGCAGAATCTCACCGAAGAAAAAGATTCCACATCATCTATAACTGTAGCGGATTTGGGAATAGATCCCGCTATATTCTACGATTCTAATAAAGGTAAACCGGAAAAATTCTACTTTTCAAAAGGTGGATTTATCCGCAACTTTAACTTTGATGCTAATGAGTATAACTTACCTGTATCATTTTTAGAAAGCTTAGATAACACCTTTAAATGGTCATTGTACGCTGCCAAACAAGCCATTGTTCAAAGTGGTTATTGGGGAAATCAAACTGCACTTGCAAAATGTGGAGTCATTTTAGGAACGTTGGGATTACCAACGAAAGCATCTAATCAATTATTTGCTCCTATTTATCAGCAAAATATTGAACCTGCAATTGGTGAACTTTTACAGGAAAAAGATTTTCGTTTAGGGGGTTTATCCAATTCTCAAAAAGTCTCTCCATACAATGCTATGGTTTCAGGTTTACCTGCTGCTATAGTTTCCAAAGCCTTCTCTCTTTCTCCAACTCATTTCTCCATAGATGCTGCCTGTTCATCATCATTTTATGCCATTAAATTAGCATCCCATTATCTACAATCTGGCAAAGCTGATTTGATGTTAGCTGGTGCTATTAGTTGTGCAGATCCATTGTTTATCAGAATGTTATTTTCTGGGATTCAAGGATATCCAGATAATGGCATTAGTCGTCCTCTAGATAAGTCATCACGCGGGTTAATTACCTCCGAAGGCATAGGAATGGTAATGCTCAAAAGATACAGTGATGCTGTTAGAGACGGGGATAAAATCTTGGCAACAATTTGTGGTAATGGTTTATCTAATGATGGTAAAGGTAAACATCTTCTTAGTCCTAATGCTCAAGGGCAAACTCTCGCATATCAAAGAGCTTATTCAGAAGCTAAACTTAACCCCCAAACTATTGATTATTTAGAGTGTCATGCTACTGGCACTCTATTGGGAGATACCACCGAATGTAACTCCATTGAAGGCTTTTTTAGTCCATATCAAGCAGCACCATTAGTAGGTTCAACTAAAACAAATGTTGGTCATTTACTTGTTGCTGCCGGCATGGTGGGAATAACCAAGACAATTTTAAGTATGTCTCATGGTGTGATTCCTCCCACTATTCATGTGACTCAACCTATAGGTTCTGAAAATAATGTTGTCTCTCCAAAAAACATTGTCAGAACGCCTACTAAATGGCCGAGTCAAGAAACTAAAAGAGTAGCTTTAAGTGCATTTGGTTTTGGTGGAACAAACTCTCACATCATTCTAGAACAGGGGAAGTAAGCAAATGAATATTGAGCAAAATCTGACTGCAAAAATGGCAATTGTGGGCATGGATGCCTTCTTTGGTGAATGTCAAGAATTAGATGCTTTTGAGAGCAGTATTTATGACGGAAAACAGCATTTTATTCCTCTGCCAGAATCCAGATGGCATGGGATTAATGAGCAAGAAACTTTACTGCGAGAGTATGGTTTAGAAGCTGGAAAAGTACCACAAGGAGCATATATTGATAATTTTGAAGTTGATACTTTAGGTTACAAGATACCTCCTAATGAAGTTGAAAAAATCAACTCTCAACAACTTTTATTATTAAGAGTTGCTGACCGCGCCCTCAAAGATGCGAATATTTCACCTAATAGTAATGTAGCGGTAATTATCGCCGCAGATACAGAATTATCTGTACACCAACTACAGCAAAGATGGAATTCATCTTGGCAAATTAAAGATGGTTTGAATGGGGCAGAAATTGCTTTATCACCAGAAAAAATCCATCAATTAGAAGGCATTGTTCAAGATAGTATTCACAATCAAGTTGAACTTAGTGAATATCTCAGTTACGTTACCAACATTATGGCCAGCCGGATTTCTTCTTTATGGAATTTCTCAGGCCCATCTTTCACAATTAGTGCTGTCGAAACTGCCGCTTTTAAAGCTTTAGAACTCGCGCAAATGCTACTTGATACTAATGAAGTAGATGCTGTAGTTGTCGGTGCTGTTGACTTAGCAGGAGGTGTAGAAAATGTATTACTGCGAAGTCAATTTGGAAAAATTAATACAGGAGTCAATACTTTAAGTTTTGACGAAAAAGCTAATGGTTGGAATGTGGGAGAAGGTGCCGGTGCAGTTGTTCTCAAACGTCATGATACGGCATTAAACAACAATGAACGTATCTATGCAGTAATTGATGGTATTAGCATTGGTCAATCTCCCTCAATGGCTGTAGATAGCAATACCATTGCTCAAGTCTGTCAACAGGCTTTTCAACAAGCAGGGATTGAACCCACAAAAGTCAACTATTTAGAAGTCTGCGCTAGTGGTATTCCCGCAGAAGACAAAGCCGAAATTAACGGTATCCTCCAAGCTTATCCGCAAGTTGGAGATGGTTTACACTGCGCTATAGGTAGCGTTAAATCTAATATTGGTCATACCTTCGTTGCGTCAGGAATTGCCAGTTTAATTAAAACTGCACTGAGTATTTATCACAGATATATTCCCGGAACTCCTAATTGGTCTGGTGTCAAAACACCACAAGTATGGGAAGGTAGTCCTTTCTATGTTGCTACGGAATCCAGACCTTGGTTTTTGCAAAAAGAGGTCAAATCTCGAATTTCGGCTATTAATAGTATTGGTTGTGATGGTTCTTTTGCTCATGTCATCTTATCAGAAGAAATCCACCAACCAGAACGCATTAGCAAATATTTAGAATCAAGACCTTTGCATTTGTTACCTATTGCAGCAGATGATCAATCTAGCTTATTAACAGCATTGGATCATTTACAAGCAACAATTGAAAATGCTGATTCTCTCAAAAATATTGCTAGTCAAACCTTTGTTAAATTTCAACAAAACTCTGACAGCAAATATACACTTTCTCTGACTGGACGCAACCAAAAAGAATTAATTAAGGAAATTAATTCAGCGAAAAAAGGTGTAACTAATGCCTTTGCAAATGGTAAAGATTGGCAGACTCCCATAGGTAGTTATTTCACACCCAAACCACTGGGTAAAGATGGAGAAATTGCCTTTGTTTATCCGGCTGCTGTTAATACTTATCTGGGTATCGGTCGGAGTCTTTTCCGGCTATTTCCTAAAGTCTTAGATGATGTAATTATCAAAAGTCTTGACGAACGAGCAGCGGATGTTGAAAAACTGGTATTTCCCAGAAGTTTGAGTAAATTATCAACTCGACAATTGGAAACTCTAGAAAAGAAATTGTTGGCTGATTCATTAGCAATGTTTGAAGCCGAAGTGCTTTTTACCAGATTAATCTCCACAATTATCACCGAAGATTTCCAAATTAAACCCAAATATATCTTTGGATATAGTTTAGGTGAAACTAGCATGATGGTTGCTCAAGGAGTATGGAGCAATTTTTATGAAGTTAGTCACACATTTAATTCATCAGCTTTATTTGGAGATAGATTATCAGGTTCCAAAAATGCTGTCCGTGAGTATTGGGGACTACCAAAAACTGCCACAACTCCAGAAAATAAATTGTGGAGTAATTACGTTCTTATGGCTAGTCCTGAGCAAGTCAGAGAATGTTTAAAAAATGAAACTCGCGTTTACTTAACACAGATTAATACACCAGAAGAAGTATTAATTGCTGGAGATCCCGCAGCTTGTGAACGAGTAATTAAAACCCTGGGTTGTAATTCTTTTCCTGCTCCTTTTGATCATGTAATTCATTGTCAAGCAATGAAATCAGAGTCTCAAGAATTGGAAAAACTATACACTATACCAGCGCAAAAAATCCCCGGAGTTAAGTTTTACTCTGCTGCTGAATATCAATCAATTGAACTTGATAGTAAACAAATTGCTCACAATATTGCCACAGGATTATGTCAACAACTCGACTTTCCGCGCTTAGTTAATCGCGTCTATGCTGACGGAGCAAAAATCTTTATTGAAGCCGGTGCTGGTGGTATTTGTTCACGCTGGATAGATAAAAATCTGGGTAATCAAGAACATCTTACCGTATCCCTAAACCGACGCGGCACAGATGACCATAGTTCCCTAATTAAAGCATTAGCAAAACTATTGAGTCATCAAGTAAATGTGAATCTAACTCCTTTGTATAACTTATCCTCAGAAAATACACAACAGAAAAAAGTTGCCCTGAGGACAGTTACTTTAGGTGGTAATTCCATGACTTCTGCAATTTTAAATGCAGAAAATCGGCAAATTTTTGCTAATAACCAAAAGCAAACAATTTTTACTCATCAAGAGTATAAAATCATCAATTCCTTACAAACATCGGAGAAAATAGCCCCTACAGACATTTACCCCAAACCCCAACCTAAACTAGCAAAAAATACCATGAAAACTATCATGGAGAACGGTTTGGAATTGTCAAAGAAACTAAAATTCTTTGAGTCAACTAAAATCCTCAAGCAAAATATAAATCAAGAATCTGGTGAAAAAGTTAGCATGAATGATTTAAAAATTTCTCAGTATCAAAAACTGAGTAACAACACTGCCAAATTAACTAAAACGCACACAAGTTTTTTAGCAGCTAGACAAGATTTTAGTCAGCAAATGAGCGAAATCATTCAATTGCAACTAGCTTGCGCTCAAAACCTACTCAACGAAGATAAATAATCATGCAAGAATTCAGAAGTTAAGAATAAAAAACAGGACTTACGCTAAATCTCTCTTAAACCATCTTCCCTTCGTGTCCTTCGTCCCTTCGTGGTTCATTACTTCTTAACTCCTGAATTCTTACTTCCATTTCACATCTATTATTGGTAAATTGAGGAATAATTACCGTGACAACAATCGAGACGGTACTAAATAAACATGATAATGGACTGGGGTTTTTTACCTGCAATCATCAAAACCAAATTTGGAAAGGTTCATTAGATTGTGTTAGCTTTGAGAAAAGTGCTATCAAAGAGAAACTTTTAACATTAGATAAACCTTGTTATCTCATTAAAATAGCTGGGAAAATTGGTGCTACTAATGATGGTTATTTAGCATTTAGTGATACTGATTCATCTGGACAACCAGAACTTTTAATATCACTGCCACCCCTGCGATTACAACAACTTGGCGACCCTAGTTTTCTTGCTGCTTATGGTGTAAAATATGCCTATATGACAGGAGCAATGGCTGGTGGTATTGCTTCGGAAGAAATGGTAATTGCCCTAGGAAAAGAGAAAATTTTAAGTTCCTTTGGTGCAGGTGGCTTACTTCCAGAAAGGTTAGAAACTGCGATTAATACTATTCAACAAGCGTTACCCAATGGACCCTACGCTTTCAATTTAATTCACAGTCCTAACGAACCAGCTATTGAACGTCGGGCTGTAGATTTATATCTAAAATATGGTGTCAGAACAGTAGAAGCATCAGCATTTTTAGACTTAACTCCTAATATTGTTTATTATCGAGTTGCTGGGTTAAGATTGAATGCAGCTAACCAAATTGATATCAGAAATAAGGTAATAGCTAAAGTTTCTCGTCGGGAAGTTGCTACTAAATTTTTGCAACCCGCACCAGAACGAATTCTCAAAGAATTAATTCAGCAAGGACTAATTACTGAATTACAAGCTAACTTGGCCAGCAAAGTGCCAATGGCTGATGATATTACTGTTGAAGCTGACTCTGGGGGTCATACAGATAATCGTCCTTTGGTATGTTTATTACCTTCAATTATTGCGCTCAGAGATGAAATTCAAGCTCGATATAATTACTCAGTTCCTATTAGAATCGGAGTAGCCGGAGGCATTGGTACACCAGAATCAGCTTTAGCTGGTTTTATGATGGGTGCTGCTTATATAATGACTGGTTCAATTAATCAATCTTGTGTTGAATCTGGTGCTTGTGAACATACTAAAAAGTTGTTAGCACAAGCAGAAATGGCAGATATGACAATGGCTCCCGCAGCCGATATGTTTGAAATGGGAGTCAAATTACAAGTTCTCAAACGGGGGACAATGTTTCCCATGCGAGCGCAAAAATTGTATGAATTATATCGCACTTACGACTCTATTGAACAGATTCCCCAAGCAGAAAAAGATAAGTTAGAAAAACAAATTTTCCGTAAAAGTCTTGCAGAAGTTTGGGAAGGTGCAGCGGCTTATTTATCCCAAAAGAATCCAGAAAAATTGGGGAAAGCTGTTAACAATCCTAAACTCAAAATGGCTGTAATCTTTCGTTGGTATTTAGGATTATCTTCCCGCTGGTCTAGCACTGGTGAAAAAGGTCGGGAAGTTGATTATCAAATTTGGTGTGGACCAGCTATGGGTGGCTTCAATGACTGGGTACGTGGTTCATATTTGTCAGAACCTAATCATCGTCATGTTGTTGATGTTGCTAACCAAATTATGAAAGGGGCTGGGTTTTTATATCGCAGCCACAGTTTAAAAATGCAAGGTTTGCAAATGCCTGCTTATTACAGTCAATATCAACCAATTCCTTCTATATTGGAGAAGTAAAAATGAGTTTAAAACAGTCTTATAATGCTGAAAGTATTCAAGCATTTCTAGTTTCTCATCTCGCGGAAGTTGTCGGAGTAGAAACCGCAGAAATTGATGTTAATGAAAATTTAGAAAATTATGGTTTGGATTCGGCTCAAGCTATGATGATCATTAGTAAATTAGAAGAATTACTAGGATTTAAACCCTCTCCTATTTTACTTTGGCATTATCCCAATATTGCTGCTCTTTCTCAACGCTTGTCAGAAGAATCAACTGATGATTCTCAAGCAAAAGATACAGCTTCAGGGACAAACGCTCCTGTTACTTTTGCTGTTCCTTTTCTAGATTTAGCTGCGGAAGCTGTCCTAGACCCTACTATTCAACCTGTAGGTAATACAGTTTTTATCACTAACCCCAAAAATATCTTTTTAACCGGAGGAACTGGTTATTTAGGGGCTTTTATCATCAAGGAATTGCTAGAAGTATCTGAAGCAACTCTTTATTGCTTGGTTCGTGCTAGTAATGTGGAAGAAGGTAAAAGCAAATTAGAAAATAATTTGCAACAATATGGAATTTGGCAAGATGAATATAGTAGCCGAATTATCCCTATCATTGGTGATTTAGCACAGCCACATTTGGGAATTGGTGCAGAACAATTTGAAAGTTTAGCCGCTAATATTGATACTATTTATCATAGTGCAGCTTTACTGAATTATGTTTATCCTTACTCAGCATTAAAAACAGCCAATGTTTTAGGAACACAGGAAGTTTTACGTTTAGCTTGTCAAACTAAAGTTAAGCCAGTTCATTATGTTTCTAGTGTGGCTGTATTTGAATCAAGTGCCTATGCTGGTCAGGTAGTTAAAGAACAGGATAGTTTTGATGACTGGGAAGGTATTTTCCTCGGTTATTCCCAAACTAAATGGGTGTCAGAAAAATTAGTAAAAATTGCTGGTAGTCGAGGATTACCTATCACTATTTACAGACCTCCTTTAATTTCTGGAGATAGCAAAACTGGGATTTGTAATACCCATGACTTTATCAATTTGATGATTAAAGGTTGTCTACAAATGGGATCTTTTCCTGATGTAGATTATATGTTGGATATGTCTCCTGTTGATTATGTGAGCAAATCTGTTGTTTATCTTTCTCGACAAGAAACATCTGTAGGTAAGGCTTTTCACTTACAACATCCTCAACCTGCTTCCTTAAAATCTTTGGTTGATTGGGTGCGTTCTTTTGGATTTTCATTGAAGATGATTCCCTACGAGGAATGGCAAGCAGAGTTAATTAATAATGTCACATCTCAAGATAATCCTTTATACACTTTGCGTCCCTTCTTACTAGAACGTTGGTCGGATGAACAAATCACTATTCCTGATTTGTATTTACAAGCTAGAAGACCAATTATTAGTTGTGAAGAAACTCTAGAAGCACTAAAAGGCAGTTCTATTGTTTGTCCTCCTATTGATTCTCAATTGTTGATGACTTACACATCCTATTTAGTGCAAACTGGTTTCTTAAGTCTTGCCTAATGGTATTGGCACGGGTAAACCGTGCCTAGCTAATTAACTTTTTTAAAATGAACGTAAAATGTCAGGGAACTGTTTTAATTACGGGTTCAGCCAATGGTATTGGTTATCAGTTAGCCCGGATTTTTGCTCGTGAAAATTACAATCTTGTATTGGTAGATAGGGTAGGTGAAAAACTTACCAAAATAGCCGTTGATTTTCAAGAAGAGTTTGGAATTTATGTTAAACCTATTATTAAAGATTTATCTATATCTACATCTCCAGAAGAAATTTTTACGGAGTTGCAAGAGGCTGGAATTAAGGTTGATATTTTAGTAAATAATGCCGGGTTTGGAAATCATGGATTATTTCATGAAACTAACCTCAATACCGAACTGGAAATGTTACAGGTAAATTTAGTTTGTTTAACCCATTTAACCAAGTTATTTCTCAAACAAATGGTTAAACAAGGTTCTGGGAAAATCTTAAATGTTTCTTCTGCTGCCGCTTTTCAGCCAGGTCCATTAATGGCGGTTTATTTTGCCACTAAAGCCTATATATTATCTTTTTCAGAAGCGATCGCTAATGAATTAGAAGGTACAGGTGTCACTGTCACAGTTCTTTGTCCAGGTTCAACGGCATCTGCTTTTCATGAAAGAACCGGCATGGCAGATTCTAAAATGCTGAAGGGGAAAAATATGATGGATGCGGAAACTGTGGCTCAGATGGGCTATGATGCGTTAATGAAGGGGAAAATCATTATTATTCCTGGGTTTATGAATAAAATGATGGCAAAATGTGTGAGGTTTATTCCTAGAAAAATCGTCACAAAAATTGTTAGAAGTATGCAGGAAGATAAGTAGGGGTTCAGCAGTGCTAAAACCTTACAAATTTAGGTTTTTAATAATCTTGTGAAATCTCAGCCGCATTCACAAAACTAATTTATGCTTGGATTATTATAATTTTGCTTAAATCAGTATAGTTGCGAAACAATGACGATTACGCGCCTTCTCTCAAAACTATCTTAGCATAAGATCCAAAAATATGTAGTTTTTATGTCGAAATGTTAAGGAATATTGTATTTCTGTCAAAACCTGAACCGTAAGCGGGATTTCGGACAAAAGTCCGTGATAGGATACTTTGGGAAAATATTTATAATTGGGAGAAAACCTTTGACACTACGGGTTGCTGTTGTTGGTTCTGGCCCTGCGGGTTCATGCACTGCTGAAACACTAGCTAAAGCTGGAATTGAAACTTATTTGTTTGAACGAAAATTAGATAACGTCAAACCTTGTGGGGGTGCTATTCCCCTGTGCATGGTGCAGGAGTTTGACTTACCACCAGAAATTATTGACCGTCGGGTCCGGAAAATGAAAATGATTTCTCCCTCTAATCGTGAGGTTGATATCAATTTGATAAATGAAGATGAATATATAGGAATGTGCCGTAGAGAAGTGCTGGATGGCTTTTTGCGGGACAGAGCGGTAAAATTAGGTACAAATTTAATTAACGCTACCGTTCATAAAGTTGATATTCCTGGCAACAATAGCGACCCCTATACAATCCATTACGTTGACCACTCAGGAGAAGGGGTACAGGGCGTTACTAAAACCCTAAAGGTGGATTTAATCGTTGGTGCTGACGGGGCAAATTCCCGCATTGCTAAGGACATGGATGCTGGGGATTACAATTATGCGATCGCTTTCCAAGAACGGATTCGTCTTCCCCAAGACAAAATGGCCTATTACAACGAACTCGCCGAAATGTACGTTGGTGATGATGTTTCTACCGACTTCTACGCTTGGGTATTCCCTAAATATGATCACGTAGCGGTAGGTACTGGCACAATGCACGTCAACAAAGCCAGTATCAAACAATTACAAGCTGGTATTCGCGCTCGTGCTGCTGATAAACTAGCCGGTGGTACAATCATCAAAGTAGAGGCACACCCCATCCCTGAACATCCCCGTCCCCGTCGCGTTGTCGGGCGAATTGCTTTGGTAGGAGATGCGGCTGGTTATGTTACCAAGTCCTCTGGTGAAGGTATTTACTTTGCAGCCAAATCTGGCAGAATGTGCGCTGAAGCCATTGTGGAAGCAGCTAACGGTGGGGCGCGGATTCCCACAGAACGCGACCTCAAGGTATACCTGAAACGTTGGGATAAGAAATACGGACTAACCTACAAGGTATTAGACATTCTGCAAAACGTTTTCTATCGTTCTGATGCTACCCGTGAAGCATTTGTAGAAATGTGTGATGATTTGGATGTACAAAAGCTAACTTTTGATAGTTATCTTTATAAAACTGTAGTTCCCGCTAACCCTTTTACCCAATTAAAAATTACTGCCAAAACCATTGGTAGTTTGATTCGTGGTAATGCTTTAGCGCCCTAATGGAATCTTAGTTAAGAGACGTTCTGGTTGAACGTCTCTACAATTTTTTATTAGTCCTACACCCATTAGCGATTAAACATACTGCACAGAATTCTAAAATCCATTGATTAACACATTTTTATCTGCGTTTATCTGCGTTTATCCGCGTTCAATGAACCTCCTAAGTTAGAAGGTGTTTGATAGCGAAGCGTGGCGTTAGCCATAAAGTATTAAACCCATCTTCCGCACCCTAAACTGTCACACAACGAAAAATGGTCGTTTGGGGATTTGGGATTAGCGATCGCTACCTAAAATTTCGACATTTTTGTATAAAAATTATCCTTTAATGTATTCAAAAATCCGAAATTACCGATTGTGACACCGGGGGGTGCGGAATGTGGGATTAAATAAAACCAATAATCTCCAAAAACCTAACCCCCCTACCCCCCTTCCCTTGTAGGGAAGGGGGATTTTAAAGCCTCTCTCCTGATAGGGGAGAGGTTTGGAGAGGGGTTAATTTATACCTTGAAAACTTTTAAAACATATTTAAAAAATATTCCAAAATTTCTTGTAGTGCGGGCATCTTGCCCGCTAATAATATAAGGACGGGCAAGATACCATTGGATCATTTTTTTGTAGAGTTCTCTTAGGTAAAGTTGTAGCTGCTAATTTTGAATTGTTAAATTTGAATTTTCTTCTGTTTCTACCTTTTGCCCAATTTTCGGTTCTGTACCCGCAATTAATCGCTCAATATTAGCACGGTGACGGATAATGACATATAAACCACCAGCAATACCAAGAAGAATATAGGCTAACGGTTGCTGGAAAATTACCATTAAAATCGAAACAGCTACAGCCCCAGCAATTGAACTTAAAGACACAATTCTAGAAATGGCAAATACGATAGCAAAAACCCCTAATGTTGATAATCCTACTTGCCAACTTATAGCTAATAAAATTCCCACACCAGTAGCCACAGATTTACCACCTGTAAAGCCAAGAAAGATTGATTTACTATGTCCTAAAAGGGCAGCAAATCCAACTAATGTGACTAAATAAGGTTGCCAAATATCAATATTGATATTTGCTGGAATTAAATTTTGAACGGGTGCAAGATTACATAAAGCATAAGCTAAATTTATTGCTAATACTCCCTTAAAAGCATCAATTAATAATACAAATGCCCCTGGGACTTTGCCCAAAGTTCTCAGAACATTAGTTGCCCCTGTTGAACCAGAACCAACTTCTCGAATATCAATTCCTTTTAATAGCTTACCCGCAATATATCCAGTCGGAAAAGAACCAAATAGGTAAGCTATTAAAACCACCACTCCACACAAAGTTAACCACATAAAATTGTCAGTTGTCAGTTGTCAGTTGTCAGTTGTCAGTTGTCAGTTGTCAGTTGTCAGTTGTCAGTTGTTCGTTCTTTTGCCACTGACCACTGACCACTGACCACTGACTAATTAAAAATCATCATCAAAATCCCTATCTTTAATGGTTTTCGGGTCAGGGGCAAACGCTAACCAAAGGGGGAATTGTAGCAACGCCAAACTGATTTGTTCCTCAGAATCATCAATAATAATGAAAGGCATTTGATTGGCTTTAACTAATCTCTCTGCTTTCTGAGCCAACGCTGTGGGGGCTTCAAATAATACCACGCCTCTATCGGGTCCAAAATCAGGACGAGCGATACCTAAACAATCTTGTAAACCCCGCCGCCATTCGCCTAAACGTTCCGGTGTATTGGCTAAAATTAGAGTTCGCACACGGTCGCCATATAATTGATGCAATATCGAAATTGCCGACGAAGCAATTAAAATATTTTGTAAGCGGCTACCCATTGTCCGCAAAGCACCCCGTCCACCTAACGTAAACAACCAATTTGAGATTTTTTCCGCGTGAATTGGTTCAAAAGTCCGGCGTAACTGCCAGGGTGGTCCATAATAATCTGGTTGGTTGCGGTATTGGTCAAGCAAGCGACGGATTTTTTTAGTAGTGTCCTGAAACTGCTGCTGGCCAAGTTGTGGCATTTCCGACTGTTCTTTAACAGGTTTCGCTTCTCTGGGCGCTGGTTTTTCCCGTTCTTTCACAGCTTGGACAAGTTGCATTTGTTCCGCTGATGATGCCAAATCTTGTAAACTGCCTGTGAGATAGTCTTTAAAACCCTGTACCCGAATTGCTATATCTTGAGATGTTCCAGCAAAGGTAGTCCGCATTTCATTGCGAATCCGTTCTTGACGACGTTCGAGTTGTTCTACAGAAATTTGTAAAGCTTGTTTGCGTTGTTCTAACTGTGATAATGACTCTTGAACAACTTGTGAAAGTGCAGTTTGAGTAACACTAACTTGACTTTGAAGGGTTTTATACGTAGTTTCCAATTGAGCAATTTCCGCGTCTAGGTCTAATGACCTTTGCTGCAAATGGGTTAATCTTTCCGCTGCTTGTGTATATACTGAGTTTTCCAATGCTAGAGAAGTTGCGTTAATAATGGCTGAATTAAAATCCACGTCCTGATTCGATGCTTCAGTTTCTAATTCTAAATCAGTAGATAGGGTTTCTGATACTTCATCTATAGAGGGTTGCACTTCTATTTGTTCTAACCACTCGTCTATTGCTTCTGGTGTTTGAGATTCCTCTGGGTTCATAAATAATAATCTAAATTTTCAGTATCAAATTTTCTTACTTTAAATGTTAACAACTCTTACCTTTGCTCCTTTGCGCGAAACAAACATAATTGATAATGAATAGCGATAGAGCCTAATCAATTCGTGGACAACGTTCTTCTAAGCAAGATTTTAAGGTTTTGGGGTCAAATAAAATTGGCAAAAAGTGAATACTGTTAACTTCCTTAAAATAGAACAAAATGGGAACTGGATTCCAGAATATCCGCCAGTTTTGCCATTCTTGGTAAGGAAAACGCCGAATTAACTTCTCTCCTCTATAAAGATCAAAATCGGTAGCAGTAAATTGAAAGCGCAGTGTTACAGCTTGCAACATCAAAAACAAACCTAATAGGGTTAATATGCCACCTATCCAAGGTTGTATCAACAGTACGGGAATAGCAACCAGCACCAAAACAACAGGAATATTGTAACTTGGCTTCAGTTCCACTGTTGATGTGATTTTAGGTGTCAATGAACTAGTCAAAATCTTTTCTCCTAAGTAGGTTAGCGTTAAAAATTGTCGTTATGACAAGGGAACTCTTAACTGGGAACAGGAAGAGAGTTTTGGGCGATTTTACTTTTCTTCACATACCTTTAAATTTTTATGTTCACCTACTTATTTCTATAATTCATAATTACTGTCTCTTAACTCTAAATCACCCTTAATGTTTTAATCCACTACCTGGACCTTGAAACATCACCCAAGAGAGAAAGAAGTTGCTAACAAATATAACTAGTAAGGCAGTGACAACAGCAGTTGTAGTTGATTGTCCCACACCTTTAGCACCTCCAGTAGTGGTCAAGCCCCAACTACAACCGATAATGGCGATTAATACACCAAAGCAACAAGCTTTAATCATAGCACTGCCAATATCCCATATATCGAGAAAGTCCCGCGCTGAGTCTAAAAATACTGTATCGGAAAGGTTGTAAATACGAGTGGCTATAAGCATTCCTCCAGACATTCCTGTTATTAAGGATAGCAAAGTTAAAATAGGCAGCATGATTAAGCAAGCCAGAAGCCGGGGAATGACTAGATAATCAATCGGATCTGTTTTTAACATTAACAGAGCATCTATTTGTTCTGTGACTTTCATTGTGCCGATTTCTGCCGCAAAAGCTGAACCTACTCTTCCTGCTAAAATTACCGCTGTTAATACAGGAGTAAGTTCTCTGGTTAATGCTACCGCTAACACGCCACCAACAAGGTTTCCAGCCCCAAAGTTGATAAACTCCCGTGCTACCTGAATTGTAAATACAGCACCGACAAATATAGCTGTCAATAAGGCAATAAATAGGGAGTCTGGTCCCACCATTGCCAATTGTTCTAGGGTATTACGACGGTGAATTTTACCTTGAATTAGGTGAAATAAGACTTGTCCACCTAAAAAAATCGCGGCCAGCAATCGCTGGCTCCATGTTCCTAAACTGGATTTGGTCATTGCTTACTGGTAATTGGGGGTAGATTAAATATCACATTACTTAGCAAACCCATGAGACTTAATGGTGGTTTTTTTACCTAGTAACCAATCTAAATGCTGTGGTAAAAGGGTATGCAAATCATAATTCTGGATAATTGTTTTTCGCGCTTTGGTACGAATAGATATCATATCTTCAGAATTATCTAAAGCTTCATCTACCCTTTGAGCAATTTCCTGGGGAGAAAAGAAATCTACCAGCAGTCCATTTTTTCCATCTTTAATTACCTCTAAAACTGGCGGAGTATTAGAAGCTATTAACAAACATCCAGTGGACATGGCTTCTAACATTGACCAGGATAAAACAAATGGACGGGTTAAATAAATATGGGCTGAGGAAGCTTGTAATACTTGCAGATATTCATCATAAGGGAGTCTACCCGTAAAGTGCAATCTAGATAAATCCAAATCTAACTTTTCTAACATTAACTGTTTATAAGTTTTACCATCGGGGAGATTTTTTCCATAGGCTACTCTATCTTCTCCCACAACTACAACATGAGTGTGAGGTCGTCGTTGTTGAATTAAGGCGACTGCTTCCATAAACTGGGGAAATCCTCGATAAGGTTCCATTCCCCTACCTACATAAGTTACTAATTCTTCTACGTGGGAAAGGTCAAGATGAATGCGGGGTAAAACTAATTTAGCTCCGGGGTTAGGTTTAAAAAAATTAGTATCAATACCATCGTGACATACAGTAATTTTACTATGATATTCTGGAGGAAATTGTTGACGTTGCCAATTAGTGGGCGCAAGTCCGCGATCACAACCATATAAATCTATCAAAATTGGGGCATTTTTTACAGAAATTCGACATTTATCATCTATGCTTAGGGGTTCGCTGGGGTCAAAATCGGCATCAGACCCCTGAGCATGATAAAACCATTCAAAGAAACACAATAATTTGGCTTTGGGGAAAATTTCTTTCATAAATAATGTTGGACCCCAACCAGAATGACCATAAACTATGTCTGGTACAAAACCCTGTGCTTTAAGTTGTTCTGTCATCCTATATACAGCTTGTCCTGTAATAACCGCATTTTCTAAATTGCGGACATAATGATGAGTTGGTGCAGTAGCTTGACGGGAAGGTTGATAAATGGCTTTAAATACACCAGGTATTGTTCCTTCCTGACGACTAGTGCCAAATACAACTTGGTAATTGCTATTTTGAGCTAAAGCCGTAGCCAGGTGGCGAAATTGAGCGGGAAAATTGGGGTGTAAAAATAAAATCCGTTGAGGATTTGTAGAAGCATTTTTCATATCTTTAGTATTAGCAGCTACGCTGTTTTCTCAGTGTTTTGCTTTTTCATCAAATTATTAACTTAGTTTACGACTAGTCTCATAAAATTGAGCGCCTTTTTACAGTGTTTTTACTTCTAGTAAACTGCACACTGAGATGTAAATCCTTATTTCATAAGGGTTTTACAGATTTTAAATATCAAAAATACCCAATGCACTTGGGGTAACTATTACCCGTACAATTTAATGAAAACTTAAGATTCTTGACGAAATCAATGTTTGAGGGCGATCGCCAGTATTGTAGAAAGTAGCGGATAAATTTTTGGCTATCTCTCAAGTTACCCACTACCCCGGTCTAACAGTCAGTAACCCAGCCCTAAAGGGACTGGGCTTGCAAGAGTAATCAAGCAAGCCGTATTGACCAGACCACCCTGAGCATAGTCTTAGGGTAGCCGTTATTTGAGTCACGACACCCCGGAATACGTAGCTAGTTCCCTGCTCTGTCATTTGCAATTAAACAGTTTTAAGGTAACAGAAACAGTGTTGCAAGTCTAAAGAGCTTCTTATAACGCAGTCGTTGCTAACATTACCCCAGAAATGGGAGGCTATGAGTGAGCAAAACATTATGCGTACAGAGTTGG
>JAKOGY010000097.1 GCA_028658405.1 Dolichospermum sp. ST_sed8
GTAAGACTAGCAACGGTTAGCGTCAGTCAGTGAAGCGTCAAGAATCACCGCACCTTCAGGTCGGTGAGTATGTCAAATTTACTAATTAGGGCTTGCTAAAAGAAAGTAAAAGCATTGATAGATAAAGGTTTACAGATTTTTATCAGCAAACAAGTGCCGGATTATTGACAATAGATGTTGAAAATCCTGGCATTTTCACTCTTCTATAACCGGGTAAATTTGAAGGCTAATTGCCCAACTCGTCTCTTGCTTCTTGCTTCTTGCTTCTTCCTTCTTCCTTCGTGTCCTTCGCTCCTTCGTGGTTCATTAACTCCTGACTCCTAGTTAATTGTGCGTTGTAATTGTTTGAGATTTTGATATATTTCTGGCAAGCGGCGATAAATAGCCGCTACCTTAAGGTATAGTTTGTGGGGTATAGCTGGACTACCTGAGACAATCTCTCCGGGCGCAATGTCGCTGTGAACACCAGATTGAGCCGAAGCGATCGCCCCATCTCCGATTTTAACTTGATTGGCAATTCCCACTTGTCCAGCTAAAATTACCCGATTTCCTAATTTTACACCGCCAGCCATCCCTGCTTGACCTGCTATGGCGCAACCAGAACCAATTTGACTGCCATGTCCTATCTGGACTAAATTATCAATTTTCGTATTTTTGCCAACTCTAGTTTCTCCCACAGCGGGACGGTCTATAGCTGTATTACAACCTACTTCCACCCCATCTTCTAAAACCGTATAACCCGATTGTTCCATCTTTAACCAACCTGTGCGAGTTGGCACAAAGCCAAAGCCTTCTGCACCAATCACAGCCCCACTATGAATAACACAATCTGCACCGATTTGAGTCCGTTCGTGAATCGTACAGTTAGCGTGTAGGGTAGTGCGATCGCCTATTTTCGCTTGTGGATAAATGACCACATTGGGATGAATAACCGCATGATTGCCAATTTCCACATCTGGAGAAATTACAACATGAGCGCCAATATAGACATCATTACCGATGTTAGCGGTGGGGTGAATAACTGCACTAGGGTGAATTTCGGGGCTAGGACGGTAGGGTTGATAAAAGAGACTTACCGCTCTTGCAAACAACAGTTTTGGTTCATTCGTTGTTAACCAAGCAATACCCTTTTCTGTAGCTTGACTCTGTAACTTTTCATCTGGAGGCAAAATTACAGCGCTCGCACCAGTAGAATTGAGCAATACAGCAAATTTAGAACTTTCTATATAGCTGAGAGTTCCAGATGGCGCTGCATCTATGGCTGCGACTCCGGTAATTTCTAAATCTTGATCTGGTTTGGGGCTATTTTCAGTGACGGAATCACCAAGCAAGTGAAGTATTTTACTGAATTTCATAGTAGTTTACTAAAAAAGTTATATCTTTTTGTTTCACGCAAAAGCGTGACGAAAGAAGAAATAAGTTATATCATGGATTGACCTGCTAAGTAGGCGGTTGTCCAAGCGCTTTGGAAGTTAAAGCCACCAGTAATACCATCAATATCTAATATTTCACCAGCAAAATGCAAGCCGGGGACTAATTTACTTTCCATTGTTTTAAAGTTAACCTCTTTGAGGTTGACACCACCGCAGGTGACAAATTCTTCTTTAAATGCACCTTTACCTGTAATTGCATATTCTCCTTGAGAGATTTCTAGGACTAGCTGATTTAAGGTTTTATTAGTAATGGTTGCCCAACGGTCTTCTGTGGTAATATTGGCACGGCTAATAATGTATTGCCACAGACGATGAGGTAAGTCTACACCACGATGTAAAGCGATCGCTTTTTGTCCCCATTCGGCTTTTATGCCTAAAAGCTTTTGTCTTACTTCCTCTTGTGATAAATCTGGCAACCAATTAATGATTAGTTTAGATTGATAGCGGTTGTCATGGAGAATTCTTGCCCCCCAAGCCGAGAGTTTTAACACTGCTGGACCACTCACACCCCAATGGGTAATTAATAACGGTCCAGTTTGTTGTAATGGGGTCTTACCTGAATTTGATAACCGAAGATTTACGGAATTAACGCTAATTCCCGCTAATTCCCGCAGTTGAGGGTCAGCAATATTAAAGGTAAACAGAGAAGGTACAGGCGGTTGGATATCATGACCCAATTCTCTAGCGATTTTATAACCAGCTAAACTGCTACCTGTAGCTAACAGTAGTCTATCACATTCTTTGGTTTCTCCCGATTTGAGGAGAATTTCAAAACCCGCATTTTTGCGGCTGACAGCAGTTACAGGTGTACCAATACATATTTCTATTTTAGCTGTAAATGCCGTCTTAATCAAACATTCCGCAATAGTTTCCGCGCGATCTGTAATTGGGAACATCCGGCCATCTGCTTCTGTTTTCACATTCACACCATGTGCTGCAAACCAGGCTATGGTGTCTAAAGGTTGAAAACGAGTAAATGCACCCAACAAGGCTTTACCACCTCTAGGGTAATTCTGGACTAAAGTTTTTGGTTCAAAACAAGCATGAGTAACGTTACAACGTCCCCCACCGGAAATCAGCACTTTCGCCAAAGGTTGACGACTAGCTTCGATTAAAGTAACTTTAGCTTGGGGATTAGCTTGGGCGCAAGCGATCGCGCCAAAAAATCCCGCAGCCCCACCACCGATAACTACAATTTGCAAGGGTAACAACTTCAAAAATTTTCGTAATATCCAATATCCAGATCCCCGACTTCTCAAAGAAGTCGGGGATCTATTTCCATATTACCCTATACCCCTCGACTACGCTTAGGGTGGTTTGGTTCACATCTAAACCGTATTACTACGATTTAGAATGATCCCACTATCAGAATCGCCTACTTCGGGGTCATATACATAGCCACATACCGTACATATATATTTTTTCATTTTTGTACCTCTTAAGAATTAATTCAAAAACGTTGTATTATTAGAACCTTTTCTAATTTTGATGAAAACTTGTTGATTTCTTTATCCCAAACAAAGAAGATTTTTTTTATTTATGGTATGGCAGTTGAGAGTGCAGAATGGAAATTATTAAAAAAAGTTAAATTTATTGACTAATTTGGTTTTAAATGAATCAAATTCACCCGAATCTTCGTCCTCATCCTTATGTCCATAAAGTTGTGTAACAACAACTTTTGTTTGACAGTGTTGATCACAGGGCTGAAAATACTCAAAACACATAAGTTATGAATCATCAAAATTTCCAGAATAAATCTATCAAGTTTGTGCAAGCTTCTCTGGCTGCCGCTGCACTGATGATAGCTTCTGTTGGGCCTGCCTTTGCTAACAGCAAAGTTAAAATCGGAGGTGCAGAATATGGTGGTAATGGTTGCCCTGAAGGATCTGCTAGTGTAAACGTTAGTCCCGATGGTCAAGAGCTAAGTATTCTATTTGATAAATTTATCGCTCTGGGCAATAAATCATCAGAAGCACGCAAAAGCTGTAATTTGAGCATTCCTATTCAAGTACCCCAAGGGTTTCAAGTTTCCCTCTACGATGCTGATTATCGGGGCTATGTTGCTCCCGGGACAACGGGGAAACTAAGAGCAGAATACTTTTTTGCTGGTCAGCGTGGCCCCGTCTTTTCTAGAACATTCCGAGGGGAAACTGACTACAACGTTCGAGATAAATTAATGACTATAGGTGATGTCTGGTCAGCCTGTGGTGATAGTGTAAATATGCGGGTGAATGCTGCAATGATCGCTAGTGGTCAAGGGATGGCGACTCTTGACTCTTTTGATCTGGCCCATCGTGGTTTAGTTTACTACGTGAAATATCGTCAGTGTCGGTAATTAATACTGACTCCTCGCTTAAAAAAGCAGGGAGTCACCTTGAAAGGGCTAGTCCTAGTTAAAAACGCCACCATTTTCGTTGTAAGTAACTGAAAATTGCCAAAGAAATCGCTCCAAAGAACAGTAACACAATTACTCCCCCAGGCAGGAAAGTAATAATACCCAACCCTCTTAGTATAAACAAGGATACACTCATACCCAAAAGAATGCCAAAACCCTGGATAAATTTGCCATTTAAAGAAGATTGACTCACTGTTTTTCCTGTTAACTCTAATTTACGCTGGATTTGAAAATAATGATTCCATCATTGTGAAGATGAACTTAAAACTAATTATCTGCGAAAACTTGATGAATTGGACTGTAATTAGAATTAAGTGAGCTAAACTCAATTAAATCATCACAATTAATCAGTTAAAAAGTCACCAAAATCACTATATCTGCATTATATTATGCCAAATTCAAATCTTAAAAATCCCGACTATCCCACGTTATTGCTATCAGATACCTTTTGGAATCAAGATCAGCAAAGATTACTCATGCAGGGGGAAATATTACTAAAAACACGATCTCATACTAGCTGGGGTGGCGCTGTTACCGCTTGGATGTATGTTCCCCTCGTGAGACCCCATGTCTGGCAACAAATTACAGATTACCCCCGGTGGGTACAATATTTTCCCGATATTACTAAAAGCGAAATCATCTCCAAAGGAGATGTTAAACGTCTGTATCAAGCTGCACAAAAAGCCTTTTTATTTTTCACAGCCCAAGTAGAAATTTATGTGCGTGTGGTGGAAGTCGTAGGTCAGCAGGTCCAGTTTCGCATGGAAAAAGGCTCATTCACAGATTTTCAGGCCAGTTTAGAACTCAAAGACATGGGTAATGGCACTTTGTTAGCTTATACAGTCCAAGCAACCCCTAATATTCCCATTCCTTCAATTTTTATTGAACAAGCAATGAATTTGGAATTACCAGCAAATCTATGTAAAATGCGACAGGTGCTTTGTAATCATCAATAATAGCAATGTCACAGGCAACAACTATTTTAGATTTTTGGTTTGGTCATCTAAATGACCCAAATTATGGGAAAATTCAACCATTTTGGTTTGAAAAATCACCAGATTTTGACTCTAAAGTCCGCGACCTTTTTCTGGAAGATTACCAAAAAGCGGTAGCAGGATATTTACATGATTGGATGAACTCACCAGAAACCTGTTTAGCTTTAATTTTGCTACTAGATCAATTTCCCCGCAATATGTTTCGTGATACTCCAGAAGCCTTTGCAACTGACTGGGAAGCACTATCATTAGCTCAACACGCGACGAGTCAGGGTTATGACCGTAAACTATTGTCTGTGCAACGCTGGTTTATATATTTACCCTTTGAACATAGCGAGAACCCACTTGATCAGCGCAAGTGCATTAAGCTATTTCAACAACTTAGTCATGATCCCGATAGTGTAAGAGCGATTGAATCAGCTTTTCGACACAAAGAAATAATTTCCCGATTTGGTCGCTTTCCCCATCGTAACTCTATTTTAGGACGTATATCTACCCCAGAAGAAGAGGAATTTTTAGAACAATCTAATTCTTCTTTTTAAATTGGTAATTGGTAATTGGTAATTGGTAATTGGCAAAACTCTTACCCATTACCCATTACCCATTACCCATTACCCATTACCCATTACCCATTACCTAACCTGTAAACACCTCTGCGGGTAAGCGATTAAAGGAAAGACGCTCATTTTGAATATCCACAAAAATGGTGTCACCATCGCTAAAATCACCGCGTAAAATGGCTTTGGCTATTTGGGTTTCTAATTCTCGCTGAATTGCTCGTTTTAATGGTCTTGCACCAAAAACGGGATCATACCCTACTTCCGCTAAAAAGTCAAGAGCAGAACTAGATAATTTCAAGGATATTTTTCTGTCAGTTAATCTTTGTTTTAACCTATCTACTTGTAACTGGACAATATGCCGCAATTCCGATTTTTGTAAACTGTGGAAAATAATCAATTCATCAAGACGGTTTAAGAACTCTGGACGGAAACTATTTCGCATCGCTTCCATAACGCGATTACGCATTTCATCATAACGGTTATCATCTCCAGCTAGATCAAGGATGTATTGAGAACCAATGTTGCTGGTCATGATAATGATACTATTTTTAAAGTCTACTGTTCGACCTTGGGCATCTGTCACTCTGCCATCATCCAGAATTTGCAGAAAAATATTAAAAACGTCGGGGTGGGCTTTTTCGATTTCATCGAATAAAATCACCGCGTAGGGACGACGACGAATGGACTCCGTGAGTTGTCCTCCTTCTTCATAACCAACATATCCTGGTGGCGCACCGATTAAACGAGAAACGGCGTGTTTTTCCATGTATTCTGACATATCAATTCGCACCAGAGCTTCCTCTGTATCGAACATATAGGAGGCTAAGGCTTTAGCCAGTTCGGTTTTACCAACGCCTGTCGGACCAAGGAAGACAAAACTAGCAATGGGACGGTTGGGGTCAGAGAGTCCAGCCCGAGAACGTTGAATGGCATCAGCTACAGCGGTAACGGCTTCTTGTTGACCGACAACCCGCTGATGTAATTCATCTTCTAAATGTAGAAGTTTTTCTTTTTCTGATTCCACTAATTTATTTAGGGGAATGCCTGTCCATTTAGAAATAATTTCCGCAATATCGGCTTCTGTAACTTCTTCTCTGAGTAAAGATTTTCCAGTTCCTTGGGTGTGGGAAAGTTCAGTTTCTACAGCTTGTAATTGCCGATGTAAATCTGTTAATTTGCCATATTTCAATTCCGCAGCCCGATTGAGATCATAGTCTCTTTCTGTTTGTTGAATTTCTAAATTAACTCGGTCAATTTCTTCTTTAATTGACTGAATTCTGGTGATAATACCTTTTTCAGATTGCCATTGTGTGCTGAGAGTTCTTTGTTCTTCTTTTAGGTCTGCGAGTTCTTTCTCTAATCTTTCTAAGCGTTCACGGGAAGCAGGATCACTTTCTTTTTGTAAAGAGAGTTTTTCCATTTCTAATTGGAGAATTTTCCGATCAATTTCGTCTAGTTCTTCGGGTTTGGAGGTAATCTCCATTTTTAGTCTAGCAGCGGCTTCATCTACTAAATCAATGGCTTTGTCGGGGAGAAAGCGATCGCTAATATAACGATTCGATAAAGTAGCCGCAGCAACTAAAGCACTATCAGAAATTCTCACCCCGTGATGGACTTCATAACGTTCTTTCAAACCGCGTAAGATCGAAATTGTATCAACAACATTGGGCTGATCTACATAAACTTGTTGAAAGCGTCTTTCTAAAGCGGCATCTTTTTCCAAATATTTGCGGTATTCGTCCAAAGTTGTCGCCCCAATACAGCGTAATTCACCTCGCGCTAACATCGGTTTTAATAAGTTTCCAGCATCCATAGATCCTTGGGTTGCACCTGCACCGACAACAGTATGAATTTCATCAATAAATAAAACAATATTTCCGTCTGATTCTGTGACTTCTTTTAATACGGCTTTGAGACGTTCTTCAAATTCACCTCGGAATTTTGCTCCCGCAATTAAAGCCCCCATATCTAAACTGATCAGTTTGCGGTCTTTGAGAGATTGGGGAACATCACCCGCTACTATACGCTGTGCTAAACCTTCGGCGATCGCAGTTTTTCCCACGCCAGGTTCACCAATTAAAACCGGGTTATTTTTAGTTCTCCGGGAGAGAATTTGTACCGTGCGCCGGATTTCATCATCACGACCAATTACGGGGTCTAATTGACCTTTGCGGGCGGCTTCTGTGAGATCGCGGCCGTACTTCTCCAGTGATTGATATTTACCTTCTGGATTTTGGTCTGTCACTTTTTGCTTCCCCCGGATTTCTTTAATAATATTTTTGAGTTTGTTTTCGTCTAAACCAAATTCTTGGCAGAGACCTTTTCCAAAACGGTCATCTTTGGCGTAACCCAGCAGTAAATGTTCAATAGAAATATATTCGTCTTTAAATTCCTGACGATATTTTTCTGCCCGATCTAATAGTGTATCTAAACTCCGTCCTAAATAAACGGAAGTGCTATTACCAGATACCTTGGGTTGACGTTGAATAAATTGCTCGGTGCGATCTCGGACTTTTTGGAGATTTGCCCCAGCTTTAGTAAAAATCGCGCTGGCTAGTCCTTCCTGTTCTAGCAACCCTTTCATCAGATGTTCACTTTCTAACTGCTGTTGCTGGTACTGTTTAGCGACATCAGGGGTATGGGCGATTGCTTCCCAGGCTTTTTCTGTAAATTGATCGGGGTTAGTCGGCTGCATAAGCTTTTAGAATAACAAACTACTGTCTAATAACCCACATTCCGCACCCCCCGGTGTCACAATCGGTAATTTCGGATTTTTGAATACATTAAAGGATAATTTTTATACAAAAATGTCGAAATTTTAGGTAGCGATCGCTAATCCCAAATCCCCAAACGACCATTTTTCGTTGTGTGACAGTTTAGGGTGCGGAAGATGGGTAATAAGATCATTGTAAAAATATCTGGACTAATAGCTAGATCGGTCTTCACATCTTTAAAATGTAGTATTATTGCCCAATATTCTATAACTGTTGCATATCCGTCTTCAACCAATATTAAAGTTATTCTTAGAAGTCGTCACCAAATATGAGGTTGCTGGTATTCAAGGAGATGATCATTTTCCGGCTTTACCAATGGAAGTTGACACTCCCCGGTCTAAAGACACGGGGATCCTTAATCGAATAGTTGTAAAGACAACTGCTCGAATAATATCCGCTGTTCAGGTATTACCTTAGATGTACGGTTCCCAGCCTGATGCCGGTTGCCATTTCTGGCGGCATCGTTGCATAAAAGGGCGTTACTTTCTCCCAGTCCAGGAGTAGGCACTAACGATTGGTGCGTCGGCTTTTTACGTCTGTTGCTGACGAATTTTAAATTAGCTCTTCGTAAAATTGTCCGAGAAGCCTGAGTATCCAGGGGAAACGCATCTTATCAATAAGAACAATTGAATCTCAATAACGACCTATAAATTCGCATTAATGCCTCTTTATTGACAATACTTTAATCAATCACCATGACTCTAAAAAAATCAATCAAACGATAAATTAAGATTTATTCGTTAATACATTAAAATTGTATTTTGTCAAGATAATTTAGATGCGTTTCCCCTGGCTCCCAGCCTTCCCGCAATCCCCTGGTGGTTACAACCCAGAAACTACTAAACGCTATGTTTATAATTTTGGCAACTTTCGATTTTGCTAAACCTTTTTCTGAAGGTATGGCATTAGTTAATGTTGCTGGAAAATGGGGATATATTCGTAAACCGTAACGGATATTTTTAATGTATTTCATAAAACCAACTATTTCAAATCATTTACGGAGGGATTCTCAATAGATAAGTTTTTTTAATGAGTTATTTGGGAAAATAGTTCATTCTCAATAAGCGGGGGGTCATTCCCAGAGTTATTGAGAATGTCGTCAATAATTTAACGAGGTTTCAACTTTCCAGCAATTGATTATTGACATACTTCCAGTTTGTGCTATATTGAAGTTAGACTCTTACAGTCTTGTTCTGTAAAGTCAAAATTATTCGAGTGCGAAGTGCTAAAACGCGAATATATTTTGTATATTGATGATCAACTTTGAACTAAACTGTTAAGAAAGCGCAGTCAAAGTAGTAATATGGCAATTCAGTCAACAGCAGGAATTTTATTCCAAACTGCTCATGAAAGTCGTTACACTTGGGATGAAAATTTTCCTGGTTATGCTGCCGATGTGCAACTGCTACAGGAAGGCGAAGTTTATACTGGTAAAATTCAGATTGACAGTAACTTGAATGTAGAAATTACAGGAGTTGCAGATAAACAAATAGAAGCAGGAATTGATATTCAGTTACAGGAAATAGTTACTCGCTGTCAAAGAAGTAATTTTCAAACTACTTACAGTCAACATGAGTTTAGTTTAGGTGAGACAGCAGAAACAGACACAGTAAAGGTTTTTGTCAAAAGTGAAACTACTGATTCTTGTTATAATATCCATAACCAAAAAATTTGTCAGGAAATTCGCGTGATGGGTCGAATGGCTTTAGAGATTAATTCTGGGGAATTCCTAGATACAGACTCTGGTTATCTCCCTTCTGCATATCATGTAATTTTTCGGAATTCGCAAACAAGTGATGTTAATAGCATTCTCAAGTTTACGGATACATATCAAAAGTTTGGTGATTATTACATTTTAACCAAGCAGGTAGTTGCAGAATATGAAGATGGGAAGATTGAAACTCCTCAATCAATAACTGAGTTTATTTATTCCAACATAAAGCTCCTGGAATCGGACAACTGACCATCCCCAGCTTAAACTAGATAATTAGCAACTTGAATAATTCCCAATTTATTAACTAAGCAGGTCTGAGATTATGGAACTAACGATAGCGAATGTAGAAACGGTATTAGATGAAATGCGTCCTTATCTCATCTCTGATGGTGGTAACATAGAAATTGTAGAATTGGATGGACCTATTGTGAAAGTCCGGTTACAGGGTGCTTGTGGTTCTTGTCCTAGTTCAACCATGACTCTGAAAATGGGTATTGAACGCCGTCTCAAGGAAATGATTCCTGAAATCTCTGAAGTCGAACAAGTTATCTAAATTACTGGTAATGGGTTATTAGTCATTAGTCATTGGTCATTAGTCATTAGTTAAGATATGCCAATTACCAATTACCAATTACCCATTACCCATTACCCATTACCTATTACCCATTACCTATTTTCGATATTATGTCTCATCCTTTGCACGTTGCATTTATCTGGCATCAACATCAACCGTTGTACAAGTCTCCTGAGAATGGTAGTTCACTGGTAACTAGTCAGCAGTATCGCTTGCCTTGGGTACGTTTACATGGAACTAAGGATTATTTAGATTTAGTATTATTGTTAGAGAAGTATCCTAAGTTGCACCAAACGGTAAATTTAGTACCTTCGTTAATTTTGCAACTGGAAGATTATGTTGCAGGTACGGCTTTTGACCCTTATTTAACTGCTAGTTTAACTCCTGTAGAACAGTTAAGCCGTGAACAGAAAGAGTTTATTATTCAACATTTCTTTGATGCTAACCATCATACCCTGATTGATCCTCATCCTCGTTATGCTCAGTTATATTACCAAAGACAGGAGCAAGGACAAAGTTGGTGTTTAGCAAATTGGCAATTATCAGATTATGGTGATTTACTAGCTTGGCATAATTTAGCTTGGATTGATCCTTTGTTCTGGAATGACCCGGAAATTGCAGCATGGTTAGAACAAGGACGTAACTTTAGTTTAGGCGATCGCCAGCGCATTTATTCCAAACAGCGGCAAATCCTCAGTCAGATTATTCCCCAACATCGGAAAATGCAGAAAAGTGGACAACTGGAAGTTACCACTACTCCCTACACTCACCCGATTTTACCTCTATTAGCTGATACTAACGCCGGACGGGTTGCAGTACCACAGATGACATTACCCAACCAGCGGTTTCAGTGGGTAGAAGATATCCCCCGACATTTGCAAAAATCGTGGGATTTATATATAGATAGGTTTGGACAAGAACCAAGAGGTTTATGGCCTTCAGAACAGTCCGTTAGTCCAGAAATTTTACCGTATATTATTAAACAAGGTTTCAAATGGATTTGTTCAGATGAAGCGGTTTTAGGTTGGTCATTAAAACACTTTTTTCATCGTGACGGTGCGGGAAATGTCGAACAACCAGAATTGCTTTATCGTCCCTATCGTCTGCAAACTCCAGCCGGTGATGTATCTATAGTTTTCCGTGATCACAGATTATCAGATTTAATTGGTTTTACATACAGTGCAATGCCAGCGAAAAAGGCAGCAGCGGATTTAATTGGACATTTGCAAGCGATCGCTAAAAAACAAAAAGAAAGTGACGATGATCAACCTTGGTTAGTGACAATTGCCCTAGATGGGGAAAATTGTTGGGAATTTTATCCCCAAGATGGAAAAGAGTTCCTGGAAACATTGTATGGAAGTTTGAGTAATGAACCCCATATCAAACTTGTCACCGTTTCCGAATTTATTGATGAATTCCCCCCCACAGCCACTATCAAGAGTGAACAACTCCATAGTGGTTCTTGGGTAGATGGTAATTTTACCACATGGATCGGAGATCCAGTCAAAAATCGCGCTTGGGATTATCTCACCGCAGCTAGACAAGTCTTAGCAAATCATCCCGAAGCCACAGAAGAAAACAATCCCGCAGCCTGGGAAGCCCTATATGCGGCTGAAGGTTCAGACTGGTTTTGGTGGTTTGGAGAGGGACATTCTTCTAACCAAGATGCCATTTTTGACCAATTATTTCGAGAACATCTTTATGGCATTTACACAGCCTTAAATGAACCTATACCCCCATATCTGCACAGTCCCCTAGAAATCCATGAAGCCCGTTCCGACCACAGACCAGAAGGCTTTATTCATCCAATGATAGATGGTAAAGGTGATGAACAGGATTGGGACAAAGCTGGACGGATAGAAGTTGGTGGTGCGAGAGGAACAATGCACAACAGCAGCGTCATTCAAAAGCTATGGTATGGGGTAGACCATTTGAATTTTTATGTGCGTGTAGATTTTAAAACTGGTGCTGTCCCCGGCAAGGATTTACCCGCCGACTTAAACCTACTTTGGTATTATCCAGATAGAACAATGGTGAATAGTTCCATACCTTTAGCCGCAGTACCAGATACCGCACCGTTGAATTATCTATTTCACCATCATTTGCAAGTTAATTTACTCAGTCAATCGGTGCAGTTTAGAGTCGCAGGAGATGATCATTTATGGTATCCTCGTGCTACTCGCGCTCAAGCTGCGTTAGGTTCTTGTTTGGAAGTAGCAATACCTTGGGCTGATTTGCAAGTCCCTCCAGATTATCCGCTACGGTTGATTTTGGTGTTATCTGATGATGGTTGTTTTTCTGGTTATGTGCCGGAAAATGGTTTGATTCCGATTGATGTTCCTTAGTGTTGATTCCCGATAAAAATCGGGATTTTTTTCTCACACAAAGGCGCAAAGGAAGAGTTGTATTTTTCTGTTTGTTGGGAGTTCTGGAGTACGGCTATAATAATGATTATCATTTTCGGTAAGTTATTATGTCGTCTCAACCTTTGAATCTCCCTCAACGTCCCCGTCGTCTCCGTCGGGCTGAAACTTTACGGAAAATGGTACGGGAAACTACTTTAAGTGTGGATGATCTGATTTATCCCATGTTTGTTATAGAGGGGGAAGAAGAAAAAGTAGAAATTGCTTCTATGCCAGGATGTTATCGCTATTCTCTAGATTTACTCCTGGAAGAAATTGCGGAAGTATCACGGTTGGGTATTAATGCTGTTGCGCTTTTCCCGGTTATCCCCGAAGATCAAAAAGACGACACAGGTACAGAAAGTTACAACCCAGAGGGATTGGTACAGGAAACTATCAAAGCTATCAAAAAAGCAGTCCCGGAAATCATGATTATTACTGATGTAGCCCTTGACCCTTTTACTACTCATGGTCATGATGGTTTGGTTGATGAAAATGGCAAAATTCTCAATGATCAAACTTTAGAAGTGTTAGTCAAAATGGCACTTTCCCAAGCGGAAGCGGGAACTGATTTTGTTGCCCCTTCTGATATGATGGATGGTAGAATTGGGGCAATTCGCACGGCTTTAGATGCTGAAGGTTATATCAATGTAGGGATTTTGGCATACTCCGCAAAATATGCCTCTGCCTATTATGGGCCATTCCGGGATGCTTTGGATTCTGCTCCCAAATTTGGCGATAAAAAAACCTATCAAATGGACTCAGCTAACGCTAAAGAAGCTTTAAAGGAAATTGAATTGGATATTGCTGAAGGTGCAGACATCATTATGGTCAAACCCGCCCTAGCGTATCTAGATATAATTTGTCAGGTAAAAGCAGCCACAAATTTACCAGTCGCAGCTTATAACGTTAGTGGTGAATACGCAATGATTAAAGCTGCTGCTCAATATGGTTGGATTGATGAGAAAAAGGTGATTTTAGAGACTTTAACCAGTATGAAACGGGCTGGCGCTGATTTGATTTTAACGTACTTTGCCAAAGAAGTGGCTTTGATGTTGATGTAGTTGAGTCAGTTGTCAGAAAAAATTGAGCTTTTTAATCCAACTTGTACCATTAAGACTTTTTTGCGCTATCATGATAACGATTATCATTCTTTTAGGGTAGCCAGTTTTGTAACATCCTTTAATTCGTTAAGTAAAACCATTAGATTTCGATATGAATACCATCACCTTAAACACAACAAACACAATTCCTGAAATTCCCAAACAAGGAATGCCCATTACTATTATTACGGGATTTTTAGGAAGTGGTAAAACTACGCTTTTAAATCAAATTCTTCAAAATAAACAAGATTTAAAAGTCGCTGTTCTCGTCAATGAGTTTGGTGATATCAACATTGATAGTCAATTACTAATTTCTGTAGACCAAGATATGGTAGAACTTAGTAATGGCTGTATATGTTGTACAATTAATGATGGTTTAGTTGATGCTGTTTATCGAGTTTTAGAACGAGAAGAACGGATTGATTATTTGGTCATTGAAACCACTGGTGTTGCTGACCCTTTACCAATTATCTTAACTTTTTTTGGCACAGAATTGAGAGATTTAACTAACATAGATTCGATTCTCACAGTGGTAGATGCTGAAGCATTTGACGAAGAACATTTCCAGAGTGAAGCAGCTTTAAAACAGATTACTTATGGGGATATTATTCTCCTCAATAAAACAGACCTTGTTACCCCAGAAAAACTACAAGAAGTAGAAAATTTCATCCATGATATCAAACATGGGGCGAAAATTTTACATACTCAATATGGTGAAGTTGCTTTACCTCTAATTTTAGATGTAGGTTTAACACCAAAAGATCAGTATATTGCTATTGATGATGAAGATACTCATAAACATGAACATCAACATGAACATGAACATCAACATGAACATGAACATCAACATGAACATCATCATCATCACTCCGATCATTTAGACAATGATGGGTTTGTTTCCATTTCTTTCCAAAGTGATAAACCATTTAATGTCCATAAATTTGAAAATTTTTTAACTGAAGAAATGCCAGAAAATGTATTTCGTGCTAAGGGTATTTTATGGTTTAGTGATAGTGATTTACGTCATATTTTCCAACTGAGTGGACCTCGTTACACATTGAACGCTGACGAATGGCCTAATCAACCTAAAAATCAGGTGGTTTTTATTGGCAGAAAACTGGATACTAATGAGATTTACACAAAACTTAATAAATGTTTGTTATAATTTAAAAGTGTTCATAAATTCTCTTTCTTTAGTTAATAGCAATTCATAGATATTTAACTATTAACTTGTGTTATAACTCATCCCATCAAATTCAAATAATGACTTTATCCATTCTTCCAGAACTGACTTCTGCTGCTGATATAATTTCATCTTTATCTAATCAGCAACAACCAACTGTAACAGAAGCAGACATGATGCAAGCTGTACGCACCTTACTGATTGGATTAGGAGAAAATCCAGACCGTGAGGGATTAAAAGATACTCCCAAAAGAGTTGTTAAAGCGTTAAAATTTCTTACAAGTGGATATGATCAATCTATAGATGAACTGCTAAATGGAGCAGTATTTACAGAAGATGCAAATGAAATGGTTTTAATCCGGGATATTGATCTTTTCAGTTCCTGTGAACACCACATATTACCAATCATTGGCCGCGCTCATATCGCTTATATTCCTAATGGTAAAGTCATAGGATTATCAAAAATTGCCCGCATTTGTGAAATGTATGCTCGACGTTTACAAGTGCAAGAACGGCTGACTTTACAAATTGCTGACGCACTGCAAGGTTTACTCAAACCTCAAGGGGTTGCAGTGGTAATTGAAGCAACTCATATGTGTATGGTGATGAGAGGAGTGCAAAAACCAGGTTCTTGGACTGTTACCAGTGCTATGCGTGGTGTGTTTTCTGAAGACGCACGGACTCGTGAAGAATTTATGAATTTAATTCGTCACAATGCTAATTTTAAATAGGCTTGGTGTGATGTAGAGATAAGAGATTTTTTATCTCTACATTATAATGATATTTGAACGCAGATAAACGCGGATAAACGCAGATGAAAAGGGATGAGTTATCAGATTTTCTTTAGTAAATATTGATTATGTCTTTACCAATTATTACCGTTGTCGCTGGATTATTTGGATCTGGGAAAACTACCTGGATCTGTCAACAAATTCGAGATATTAAATCTATTGAAAAAGTAATTTATTTTTGTCCAGGAACGGGGAATATTCCCATTGATCAAACTAAAATAGCTACTGATTTTCCTGATCTGAAAATATTTGGTGATGGTCAAGAAATTGAATTTCTCCATCACATTTCCACAGCAGATAGTGTTTATGTTGAATTAGGTTCTTATCTAGAGTTAAATAGCATATCAAAAATATTAGATCATCTCACTTACCACGCTATAGCAATTATTCCAGCGGAGTTAAAAAACTCTGAATATGATAGTTGGGCAAATGAAATTATCTATGGTTCACCAATTCCAACTATAATGGTAGAAAATTTATGGCGGGTAGAAACTACGGGGCAAGTAATTGATGAAAATAGTTTAGATGAATTTTGGCATGAAATAACTCACGGTGCTTATGGTATTGTTACCCGTGCTAAGGCAATTTTTGATGTTAATGATGGACGTTCTCTTTACTGTGATTTTGTCTCTGGTGTTCCCCAAACAGACTTTTTAGAATTAGACTTACCAAGGTATTTAGAAGGTAGACCTCAGCGGTTTAGTGGCATAGAAATAGCCGGAAAAAACTTAAATGAAACCGCTTTAAAAGCAACATTATCAGATTGCTGTTTATCTGAATCATTGATTTTGCAATATCAACAACAAGTACAACAAATTTTATTAGAAGGTCAAGAAGTATGAAAATAGCTGTCATGTCATGTATTCATGGTAATTACGAAGCCTTAGATGCTGTATTATTAGATATTGACAATCAAAAAGCTGAAAAAATCTTTTGTGTTGGTGATTTAGTGGGATATGGACCCCACCCCAATGCTGTAATTAACCAAATTCGCTCCTTAGATATTCCTACCTGCGCTGGTTGTTGGGATGAAGATATTGTGGAAGGATTGAATGCTTGCGATTGTAGTTATCCTTCCATATTGGCAGAAAAAAGAGGACTAAAAGCTCACCAATGGACAAATCAGGAAATCCACCCACAAAACCGGGAATTTTTGGCTAATTTACCCCATAGTCTCCAATGGCAAAACTTAGCTTTTGTTCACGGTAGTCCCCATAGCAACCATGAATATTTATTACCTGAACTTGATGCTTTTGTCGCTTTAGAAAGGGTACTTTCCACAGGTGCAGACGTGCTATTTTGTGGACATACTCACGTTCCTTATACTCGTAATCTTAATGCTGGTGAGTTACAAGTTCAGGTTAATAATCCAGCAGAATCACGGAAAATTAACTTTTCATCTGCGCTGAAAAAGATTGTTAATGTTGGTTCTGTTGGAGAACCTCGACATGGACGACCAAATGCAACTTATGTAATTTATGAAACTGACAGTCAAGGGGTGACTTTGCGGGAAGTTACCTATGATTATCAAAAAACCTGTGCAGCAATTATCGAAAAGGGATTACCAGAAATCTTTGCTTGGCGTTTAGCGCATGGCTTAGAGTATGCTGAACGGGCAGAAGATCCAACTCATGTTTGTACCAGATAAAAGAACTAATCCAAAATCTAAAATCTAAAATCCAAAATTGACTATGTGGGCAATATTGAGTGGAATTGAGGGAAATTTGCCAGCCTATGAAGCTGTGATAGCTGATATTAAGCTGCAAAGCCGTTACATAGAGGCATTATATATTATCGGTGATTTAGTCGGTCCAAGGCGAGAATGTGAACAGCTAGTGGAAAGGGTGAAATCACCGCGACGGGGTGAATTAGCACCAATGGTTTGTAAGGGATGGTGGGAAGAACAGTGTTTGATTTTACATGGTTTGGGTCCGACTGGAGACGCACCGGAATTACTGGCAAAATATGGTGGTGATACTGTGCAGATGTTGTGGGACTGTGTTTCCCGTCCAACTGTAGAATGGTTGAGAAATTTGGATTTTGGATTTTTTGAATTAGATTGTTTGTTAATCCACGGTTCAACAGCGGGTGTAAATGACGAACTTACTCCCGATACTCCCCCAATTCAAATGTTAGATAGATTATCACGAATGCAAGCAAATAATCTATTTTGTGGTCGTTCTGGGTTAACTTTTCAGTATCAGTTACAAGCTGGTTCTATTAGCAGTGAAATCACTACTCTTGTTAAAGGGGTGAAATGAGCAACGGTACAGAAAGTTACGCTAAGGCTGAAACGATTACTGGATAAGCTTTTCAAAATTACTTC
>JAKOGY010000098.1 GCA_028658405.1 Dolichospermum sp. ST_sed8
TTTTGACTGAAGCTCTAAACTGGTGCAAATGAGTGTTTCTTATCTGTTCCCTGTTCCCAGTTAAGAGTTCCCTTCTTTTGTAAATTACTAAATTAGTTTTTGCAACCTTTATTTACAACGTATCCAAAAATGCAGGTATCTAGGCTGTACCCCTAGTAGCACCTAGAACTATCATTGTCTCTTGTTGAGCTTGATTAAAACCTGTGGCATGAGTGATATTCATACCTTCGTATAGTCTGTGAATTTTCAGAGTTTTTCGGCATTCATCTCTTTGTAAATCCCAAATTTTAATTGTTTCATCTTCGCTACTACTAGCTAAAACTGGATCTTGAGGACTGAAAGAAAGTGATTCTACACCTTGAGTATGTTCTGTGAAACTGACGGTATTTCTGAGTGTGAAATCCCATACTCTAATAGTTTGGTCGTCACTACTACTTGCTAATAGTTGATCATCAGGACTATAGGCGATCGCTCTCACAGCGCGAGAATGTCCCTCAAATTCCTGCAAAAATTGCCCCGTATTCACATCCCAGAGCCTCACCATGCCGTCATCACTGCCACTTGCTAGAGTCTTACCATTATGACTAAAAGCTAGGGCTTGTACAAGCAAGGAATGTCCTATACAAATATGCTGGCATTGTTTACTGTCAATATCCCATAACCTGACTTGATAATCATCATCACCAGTAGCCAAAATCTTACCATTAGGACTCAATACCATAGACCAGATCCAACTACTTAAAGGTTGCCATGTTTCTAGGCATTCCCCACTATTAGCGTCCCATATTTTCACCGTTCTATCATCACTGCTACTTAACAAAAATCCACCATCAGGACTGAAAGTTACCCACCATATCCAATCTTCATGTCCAATCAAGGTTTTTAGACATTTTCCAGTAGTAATATCCCATAACCTAATAGTTTGATCATTACTTCCACTGACTAACTTTTGACCATTGGGACTAAATGCAACTGTTAAAATTCGACTCAATGTTTCTGCAAAAACAGATTTAGATAAATCGGAATGAGTAAAATTTACATTGTGTAGAGTTATATCTTTTAAATATGCTTGCCATATTGCTAAATTGGAAAAGTCATAATTTGTGAAATCAGTGAAAAGTTGAGAAAGTAAATTGACAATATTTCCGCCAAAATAGCCGGGAATGCGATAAAATTTTTGTTTTTGCTTAATGAGAAGATGATTGAGAGTATTATGATTAACAAGCAATAATTTTTCTTTTATTGGGTTAAGAATTAATCGGATTTGTGCTTCCCTAACATAGTCTTTAGATTGTGCTTTAATTAAAGCATGACTATTTAAGAGTTGAATATTTTCTGTCTGAATTTCTTGCCAAACTTCTCGAATTAACTTGTCTGTCATATATTCCATGATCACATTTTGTAAACTAAATTTATCTCCATTACTTTTCTCTATAAATTCTCTTCGTAGTAAAGAAGCTAAAGCTTCTAATAATGATAGTTGTGGTAATGATGAAATGATATCTTCTTGTAATTCTAAAATTGAGAATGGTTCACGATTAATAGCCAACCAATACATAACATTTTTTTCTAAATCTGATAAGCGTTGAAATTGACTTTCTAAAAGTTCTCTAATATCCTTAAAAATAACTTGACCTTTGTTTAAATAATTCGCCACAAAAGTAGAAATATTACCATTCAAAGCTTCTTTAATCTCCACAGCAGCAAATATTAAGGCTTGAGGATTTCCAGCATAGGCTTGAATGACGGCTTTCCATTCATTTTCCGAACCAAACAAAGAACCATGTTTTGCTAATATATTTTGTCCTGCACTTATATTTAAACCTATCAATTGCAATGAAGAAACAGCAGATATTGCTTCTAATAAAGTAATTTTCTGTGGTTTTTCTCGACTGGTGATTAATAAACAACTTTGATGATTTGATTCACCTATTCTAGTAAATAAATCACCATAGCCTTCGTAGTCTGCTAGATATTCTCCTACATAATTACCACTTTGCATAATTGATTCTACATTATCTAATATCAGTAGACATTTTGAAGCTTTTAAATAATGAATAAGCCTAGTTATTGTTCCTCCTAATGTATCTGGTAAAATTATTTCTTGCTGATTGGAAATAAATTTAATTATATCTGCTAAGATATCTTTAATTTTCGGTGCTTCCCGAAGACTGCGCCAAATAATATAATCAAATTGAGAACAAATTTCTTGGGCTAATTTACTAGCTAAAGTTGTTTTACCCATACCACCCATACCCAATACAGCTACTAGATTACATTGATCATCAAGAATAAATTTTGATAAAGTGTTGAGTTCGTTATTGCGGCCATAAAAAACAGAGATATTAGGTGCTTCACCCCAATCTATTTTGGGAGTTATGACTGTAGAAGTTGTCGAATTTTTGGGAGTTGAATTTTCTTCATTGGGATTAATTAGCTCAGGTTTATGTTTGCTAAATAGTGCCACTAATTTCGCACGTTTTGAATATTGCTTATCTATATCTTTCTGTAATTCAAAAGCTTTGCAAATATTTTGAACGTGCTTTCTAACAGTTGATTTTTCAATATGAAAAGAATTAGCAATTTGCTCATCTGTTTCACCGACTAAAAGTTTTCGCAATATTTTATTTTGTGTAGATGTCAGTTGTTCAAATATTTGAATAAATTTGTGTGTATCCATAGGTTTGCTACTGAATATTGCATGGAAATCCATAAGAGGATGTTTGAAAAGTTTTTAATGTATAAATAAACCCCTCTCCAAACCTCTCCCCGATGCGGGGAGAGGCTTTGACTCCCCCTTCCCTGGTAGGGAAGGGGGTTGGGGGGTTAGGTTTCTGGAGATTATCGGTTTCATCTAATACTTTTCAAACACCCTCTAAGGGTTTAGCACTGCTAAACCCCTACCTATATAATTAAAAAAACTAGGCGATTTTATTATACTATTATTAAATGAGAATATCACTTACCATAATTTCAATTTCTGGAATTACTCCACTTTTGATCAAATCATCACCTGTATAGATAGATTCTTCATAAAAGCCTTCTACTAAAGATAAAACTGTAATTTTGTTCTGCACAGGATCAACAATCCAATATTCATTAATTCCCCTGGCTGCATACTCAGAACGCTTGAAACGATAATCTCGTGATTCATTTTCAGTACCAGGCGATACCACTTCAATCGCTATTAATGGTGGTGGCATATCATGGGTAATTGTTCCTTTTTTTGTAGTTTCTAAAGCAGCGCGACATTCATCACCCAAGATTAATAAATCAGGAATCCTTACCTTAGCCCTACGCCCACTTACCTCAATCATAATTTCTTTATATTTTAATAAATGGAAAGGGACATATTTAGCCAATTCCAATAATAATCTCATTGATATATCAGAGTTAAAAATTGATTCTGGGGGCATTAAAACTAATTCTCCATCTACCAGTTCATAGCGATTTTCACTGCCATCATCATAGGCATAGTAATCTTCAAAAGAAAAATACTTGACTTGTAGTTGAGTAGTTTGAACCATAAATATAATTCGATTCTTTTAGTACATATTACTACAAAATGTAAGATATTACAGTTCACATCAGGTCATTCTACACAATTGTGTAGGCTGTGGATCTTTATACACATTTAATTTTTTTTAAGTTTTTAAGGATGATATGTTTTAATAGAGGAGGATAAATAAGCACTAAGTTTGTGGGCTAGTACCGCAAGGCGAAAGTCAAAAGTCAAAAGTCAAAAATAATATGGCGTAAGCTTTTTGGCGATTGAGAATGGTTGTTTTATTTACGCCGTGCTGTACTAGTAACCGCTATCTGTATTTGCAAGCCCAAAACAACGGTATAAAAGTATATAATTATAATTTTGAGAATTATGTCATACAGTCAACGAATTGCAACATTAGAAGATATAAGTGCGATCGCTCCCCTATGGAAAGCCTTTGCGGAAGCGCGATCGCTCGCTGACCCCCTCTCAATGCCACTAATACGCGATTTTGATTATGAGCGATATGTGGCTGATCAATTAGCAAAACCCTTATCCTTTTGCTTTGTTTTGGAATCCGAGAAAGAGTTAGTCGGATTCATTTCTATCTATCTTTATGATGAAGCACCACCATCAGATTTACCCTCTGATTTAGAGATATTAAACAATCCTTTTAAACCTCGCCGTGTTGGTGCAGTATTGGGGTTATATGTCCAGGAACTTCACCGCAAAATAGAAACCATTAAACTACTAATTGATGCAGCAACAAAAAAAGCAGAATCTCTCAAAATTACCGACATTGATGTATTAGTTTCTCAAGATCAAACGGGAGTTCATGCTTTATTGGAAAAAACAGGTTTTACTAAATCTGCTGTTCAATATACGAAACATTATGAAATTAATGAAACGAATTTACCAAGCTTACATCCCCATCATCGAGAACTTCAGCAAATAGACATTTCCAAACCAGAAGCTATTCCGCTTAAAGATCCACTCACTAACGAAATTGTGCAGAATTTAGCAGGAGAAACTATTTATTTAGAACCTGTAAAAGATGAAAATGGAACGATTTTAAAAAGTTGTCGTGGTTTACCCATTTATCCACCACCTGTGAGAGATCCCCAAACTCAAAATTGGGTATTTGATAATTCAGGAAATTTATTAGTAGCTCCTTTATTATTCGATGAAAAAGGAGAAATAATAGAGATAGATGGAATCCCTAAATTCAAGTCTCCAGTGTATGACTATGAGAATGGAAAATTATCTCTCAAAGTGGATGAAGAGGGCAAATATATGTTTAAATAACACTTATTAAAAGTAGGTTGGGTTAAGCGACAGCGCAACCCAACAGCAACTTTAATAATGTTGAATTTCCCACCACAGCAACTTTAATAATGTTGAATTTCCCACTACAGCAACTTTAATAATGTTGGGTTTCCTACCACAGCAACTTTAATAATGTTGAATTTCCTACCACAGCAACTTTAATAATGTTGGGTTTCCTACCGTCAACCCAACCTACGGAATTTAATTATTCAAACAAAATTGCAAATTATAAGGAGTTAGCCATGAATACCAAATCAGCAATTGCTTTATTAACCGATTCTCAAAATAACTTGACCAAATCCCTCGCAGCATTAGGATTATTAACTAACGGGGAAATTATTACATCCTTGCAAACAAAAGTTGATAAAAATATCACAAATGCCGCCAATAAATATAAACAACTTAATAGCCAAGTTGATATTATTAATGCCAATTTACAACTAACTAATGAGGAATTAACTTTAGCCTCCAGTCATAACAATACAGAACAAGAGCGACTATTAGAACTTAAAAAACAACAATCTGAATTAAATAACTCTCTGAAAATTTTAACCGATAAAAAAGAACTAATTGCCAAAAATGGAGACAGTAAAACAGCAGAAATTAAAGCAGAGATTGATACTATTAAAACCAATATTTCTAAAACCGAATTAGAAATCAATCAAATCAAGCAGCAAATTCAAGATGGACTGGGATTAGTTGCTAATTATAACCAGCTTACTCAACAGTATAATACTGCTCAAAATCAAGCTAATTACCATAATCAATATGTTCAAAATTACGTAATTGTTGGACAGAAAAGAGATAGAAGCGGCAAGAAAACGAATATTTGGGGATGGGTACCAGATACGGCTCAAATCAAACTACGTGATGATTATCAACAAGTAGCAAATCAATCAAAACAGCAAGCTGATGGTTTACAAACTCAAGTTGATAGTTTCAATAAAAATTTACCTGTTTTACAAGCTAGTGAACAAAGGAAAACAGATCAAATTTGGCTTTATTACAATAACTTAGATGCAAAAAATAATCTCCTTTTGCTTAATGGTACAGCATCTGCTCAAGATTTAGCGTTAACTGATTTACAACTATCACAAGCAAAAACTGATTTACAACAATTAGAAAAAACTGACATTCCCACTCAAGAAAAAACGGTTCAAGGAACTACTCAGCGAGTGAATGATGTTCAATCTGCTGCGGATAAATTAAAAACTGATAAAGCATCTGCACAGAAAAATTTAGATGATTTTGTTAAAAATAATCAAGATTTATTAGGAACTGATGTATCTTTAGATTTCCTGAAGGATTCAATCACTAATATTACTGAAACAATTTCCACATTACAAGCACAATTAGCTAAACCTAATCAATCTGTGGATACCCTCAAAGGATTGAATCAAGATATTAGTGTTCAGCAAGAAAAATTAGAGCAATTAAAGCAACATTATCAATTATTAGCTCTAGAAGAATTGGATGTTAATCAGCAAAGATTACAGTCTTTTAATTCTCAACTAGCTGCGGAAAATGCCGTTAATAATGCCATAAAAGCTAATACAATTCAGAGTTATGCTGACTTACTTCCTCAGTTGATACAGCAAGCTAAAGGATTAAGTGATATTTGGGTTGAGAATTTAATAACAAATCACAAATTAACCGTTGATATTAGTGATTTATTTCAGAACGCTCTGACTTCGTTTAATCAATTAGCGGATTATATTGAGAATAATTTGGCTGAACCTGATATTAATTATTCTCTGAATCAAATTCAGTTAGATGAAGCTATTGCGATTCAGGATACACAGGTTAAATATAGGGATGCGTTAGCAAAAACTGTAGATGATTTAGGGGAAAATATTGAGCTTCAGAAAAAATCGGTTCAGCAAGGAGAGGAACTTTCAGCGAAGTTACAACATCTTCAGAATTTGATTCCAGAACTCAACCAAGCCACAACCCTTGCTAATCTCCAAACCCAAATCAACAAAGAGATCGATCAATCTCAACAACAAATCGCACAAGTCAAAGCCAGTATCACCCAAAAACAAGCCGAATCTGCCGCAGCCCTTTCTCAAGCAACTTGGTATGAACAAGAAGCCGCTACCCATTGGCAACTTAGCCGTAAATCAGGACTAATTTGGACAGAAGAACGGCAAGAAAAAAAACCTTCAGGAAGAAGTAAAACCATTACCGTTACTCATGTAGATCATAATTGGATTATTTGGGATACTTACACCCAACAAGCTGCATCTTTTAGAGAACACGCCGCCAACCTCTTCAAAGGCATAGAAACTAATACCACCCAACAGAACACCGCCAGCGACATCCTTAAACAATGGCAAGATGCTAGTAGCATAGCTGACCAAACCGCCATTACCCAAGACCAACTCAGCACCCTTCTCAACCAACTAGACGCTCAACGGCAACTCAACGGCGATAAAAATCAACAAATTGCTGACTGGGAAAAACTTCTGCCCACCTTACAAACCCAACTGCAACAGGCAATTACAGACGCAGAAACCGCTAAAAATAATGTCACCAAAGAATGGGCAGAATATACAAAGAGCAAAGAAGACTATCAAACTGCTCTTAATGATGTCCTCACCCGTCGTACTGACCTCCAAGTTCAAGGACAACAACTCCTCCAGGAAATGAATGGCGTTAAAGACTGGGTGACACAACAAAACACCCTCCTGAACGACGAAATTAGCCAAGCAGATGCCCTAATTACTCAACTCAAAACCCAACGAGACGCTACTACCCAACAACTGACTACGGCAACTGGTAATGCACAAACTAATCTCCTCACTCTGCAAAACCTTTTAAATCAATCCATTGAACTACTAACTCAAAAACAAGTAGTTCTCATTGCCCAACAAAGTACATTTGTTCAAAAACAAACTTTACTCAATACTCAAAAACAAGTCATTGAAACCCAGTATCAACTCCTGGATGCCTATTTAGAAAATCCCGACAAAGACACCACTAGTTTAGAAAAACTCCTCACTGATACCCGCGCCACCCTTGCGGAAGTTCAAAAATTAGCAGAACAAGCGGAAGCCAGCAGTAATGCTCTGACTGCCCTCATGGATGACGTGCAAGCCTCTCTGCTGCTGCAAAATGATAAATATCTCAGTACCATTAAAGACAAACAGCAGGCGCTCGAAGACTTACTGGCAATTACCGAACTCAAAGAAAATAACACCCTCAAAGCAACTCAAAAACAACTCGAACTGAATACTTTAAACACCCAAGTTAATGATATTCTCCAAAAAGCTACCGACGCTGGTAGTAAAGAAGCTGCCAAACTACTGGAAGTTGTTCGTAACAATGACATGGCAACATCATATGAAATTATCTACAAGGACTATCAGGATCTTGCCAGTGACAAGGGGGGATGGTGTGTAAAAGGAATTGCTCGCCCTGAAGATCGGCAAATTGCGGGTAATGCTTACAGTAAAATGTTGGAATATCGGGAACTGAAAGCACAAGCCGAACAACAAGCTACCCAATTTACCCAACTCCGCACGGATGCTGAAAATCAAATTAAGGTACTAAAAGAACAAGAAAGTCTTGCTTCTCAAGAATTAGCAGATTTGAAGCTAAGTATCGGTAATAACCAAGATCAAATTAACGCCAAACAAGAAGAATTAGCGATCGCTCAATTCCGAGTTGATGCCCTTTTCCAATTGCGAAACTGGACAGAACAAACCCAGACTCAATTATTATCTGTTGAAAAACTCAACTTAGCACAAGCAAAATTAGAACAGGATATTGCTAATAACCGTCAATATCTGATTGATGATGCTGTTAAAAATCAACTTAATAAACAACGGTTAGAGATAGAACGCGATCGGCAAATTGCTGTAGTTAAACTAGAACAACTCAACCAACTCAAAACTGAAGAAGCATTACAAACTGCAATTAACAAACTGCGTTCGGGTATAGGCGCTAACCCCATCGCCGAGATTATTCAAAAAGCCGAGCAAAACGGACAACTAGCAGGTATATTGAATGGCTTGGATACTGTTTTATCTCCATCTCTGAAAAACTTACTAGCAGCAACTACCCAAGACATCAATCAAGCTTTGCAAGGCAAAGAAACCAAAACAATTCAAGAGAATCTTCTCAAAACTGCCGATGCTTTAATTAAGCAGTCCAATACCCTCAATGCCGCAGTTACGAAACTCAACGAAGAAGAACAGAAGTATATAAATCTCCTCACACAATCCCAGACTAATTTACAAGGTGCAACGAAAACTCTCTACGACGAAATCCAAAAATCAGGAATCTTAGCGCAAGAGAAAGATTTACTGAGTAAGCAAAATCAGGAAATTCTCTATAAAGTTGCCTATGCCAAATCGGCGGGAGAAATTTCTCAAAGTTTAGCCACACAATCTAAACAGATTTTAGAGCAAATTATTGATGGCCGAATTGAAGAAAGAAAAGCCCGGAAGAAAGAACTGATTACCCAAATTCTGGGTATTACCTCCAAGGTTTTAAGTATTCTCAGTTTTATTCCTTCACCGATTTCTCTGGGCTTAAAACTCGCCAGTGTCGTAGTTAGTTCCGCCGCTTCTGTGGTCAATGGTGATTGGAAAGGCGCAATTTTTAATGTGGCCATGGGAGTAGCCAATTTTGTGGATGCTAGTCTGTCCGCAGCTATCAAATCTGAAACTACCAGTGCATTCGGTTTGAGTGTAGATGCAGCTAAGAATATTGTCTCAAAAATCAATTTACTTCAACCTGTAGCTTCAGGAATATACTATGGAATCAAAGCCGGAGAATCGGGCAATATTGGGGACTTTTTACAAGTTACAGGTGCTTTAGCTGGTGTAGCATTGGAATTAAGTTTCCCGACTCCCCAAGATTTTGACCTGACCTATCAGTTACTCAATACTTTAAAAACAGTTCCATTACAAATTTATTCTGGCATTGAAGCGATTAGTCAACATGATTGGTTGGCAGGAATTCAAAGTATAGCAGGGGGCATTTTTAATCTCAGTGAAAATATCGCCTATACTCTATCTTTAGCTAGTAACGATCTCGATAACTTTGTGGATCTGCTGACTAAATTGGAGTTTGTCACCAATACTGGTTTAACAGTGGCTCAAGCTATTAAACAAAATAATCTCAGTGGTTGGTTATCTGGAATTGAAGGAATTTTATCTACCTATGCTGAATATGACAACAAACAGGATCGGCTAATTGCTAATGTTCGAGAACTTGACGGACAAGGACGAAAAAATCTCGCACTCAAAGATCCAGAATTAATGCAGTTTGCTAAGGATCAAAATATCTCTTTAGATAAGGTTTGGCGTGATGATCAAGGTGTAATTTACCAAATCATTGAAGTGCCAACTAGAGATAATAAAATCATCAGAATTTATGTTGGTAAAGATTTTGATTACGATCAAACCAAAAAAGGTATAGCCAATATCATCCTTGCCCCTGGATATAATGAGAAAAACTTGCCAGAATGGATGCTGCAATCGGCTCGTGGCTCTAATCAACAAGGTAATAAGAATGTGATCTTGGTGGACTGGACTGAATTAGGACGTGAATTAACCTATTTCTCGCCTGCTAAAGATACAAAGTTGGTTGGTGAAACAGTTGCCAAAGTATTATTTGAGCAGCTAGGACTTGATCCAACCAAAACAACTGCTATTGGTCATAGTTTGGGAGCGCAGGTCAGCGGTGCAATGGGTAGATATATTCACGACAATATTAGTTCTGCCAAAGATTTGAATATTATTGCTTTAGATCCTGCTAATCCCACCTTTGAAACTTCCATTTTCGGTCTTAGCAATCCGGCTTTAAGTAAAGGCGATGGTAATGTTATCGTTATTCATAGTGACTATCATTTACTTGGATACACAGCCTCCGCTGGAGATAGTGGTGTGGGCCATGATCAAACAGGATATCCAATCAAGACCCAGGATCTTTATTTGCCCAAGGAACTACTAAAATATTATTCCCCCTTCTTAAATCATTCAGATGCTCCTTTATTCTTCACGGATTACGCATTAAATGGTAAACCAGGGCAAACCATTCAGGCGTTTTACCAGGAAAAATATGATTATGTAAAGGCACATCCAAATGAGAGAGTAGGTTCTTTTCTCAAAGAAGGAACTAAGTTTCAACTTAGCTTCCAAGATCCAACAAATACGAGCGATCGCCGTACCTATAAAGTCACTCAAGAAAATGGTAATCCTCTCCCCGACTGGATGACATTCGATGCTGCCACCTATACCATCAGTGGTACACCAACTAATGATGCTGTAGGCGACTTGAAACTTCAAGTAGTGGTAGTTGATCCAGCCGGAGTAGTTGATACTAGCATTTATCAATTCCCCGTCCTGAATGTGAATAATGCGCCGCTTCTCAATCAACAAATTCCCGATCAAACAGCCGTTGCCACTGTCCCATTCTCCTTTATCTTTGACTCTACTACTTTTAAAGATATTGATAAAATTGACTCCCTAAGTTATTCCGTCCTCCTAGCTAACGGTAATCCTTTACCTAGTTGGTTAACTTTTAATCTTAATACCAGAACTCTAAGCGGCACTCCGTCAACCGGATCTATCGGTGCGATATCTCTCAAGGTCATTGCTAAGGATTTATTTGGTGCGATCGCTGAAGATACCTTTAATCTCAATATCAATCAACCCAAAGCTGGGATTATCAGTTTCAATGCCCCTAACTATAGCGTTAATGAAGATGGAAAAGCCATCACCACTATTACCCTCACCCGCAGCAATGGTAGCGATGGCATAGTTACCACTACGTTAACTCCAACTAACAGTACAGCTACTGCTCCTAGTGACTACAATAATGCTCCCATTTTGGTGAGTTTTGCCAACGGAGAAACCACTAAAACCGTTACTATTCCTATCGTCAATGACAATGTATATGAACTGAATGAAACCATTAATCTCACTCTCTCTAACCCCACCAATGGCGCAACATTAGGCACACAAAAAACATCAGTTTTGACAGTAATTGACAATTATCTAGCCAATGCTCCCAAAATTAGTATCAATAATCCTGCCACTGTCATCGAAGGAATGGATGCTAATTCCGTATTTACGGTCAATCTTTCGGCTTCTAGTCCATATCCCGTCACTGTCAACTATACAACTACAAATCAAACAGCCATCGCTGGTAGTGACTACAAGACAGTTACAGGAACTTTAACCTTTGCTGCTAACCAAACCACTAAAACTATTAGTGTTCCTCTTCTTAATGACAATCTCAATGAACCAGACGAAACCTTTATTTTAACATTGAGTAATCCCATCAATGCCACCCTCAGCAATAGTCAGGCAGTTACAACTATTAGTGATACTTTAACGGCCAATATTACTACAACCTTATCTGCTCAAGTGGAAAACCTCACCCTCACAGGAAATGCCGATATCAACGGTACAGGTAACGGTTTCAACAATGTAATTAAAGGTAACAGTGGTAAAAACACTCTTAATGGTGGAGCAGGTAAGGATACTCTGACCGGTGATTTAGGCAGCGATAAGTTTGTTTACCAAAATCTCACTGATTCTGTCTTGAGTAACTTTGATCTGATTACGGATTTTAATGCTACCACTGGCAATGATTTATTCCGTGTTGCTACTGCACGCACCGGATTTGTGAATGTTGGAGCAGTTAATACTCTAGATCCCGCAGGTATTGGGGCAAAATTAACAGGTGCAGTCTTTGGCTCAAATTTTGCGGCTCAATTTAGTTTTGGACAAAGAACCTTTGTGGCTATTAATAATGCAATAGCCGGGTTTAATCCTGATGTTGATAGCATTATTGAAGTCACAGGTTTAACAGGAATCTTAACTACAGCTAATTTCACAATATAGTCCTTGTATTATTAGGGGACCTTTCGGCCCGCACTACAAGAAATTTTGGGATATTTTTTAAATTGGAAGTCTCTTGGAGGATGTTTTAAAAGTTTTCAAGGTATAAATTAACCCCTCTTGTAAACCTCTCCCCTATAAGGAGAGAGGCTTTAAAATCCCCATTCCCTCGTAGGGAAGGGGGGTAGGGGGGTTAGGTTTTTGGAGATTATTGGTTTTATTTAATACTTTTCTAACATCCTCTTAACCCATTTTTTCTATTTTCTCTCTCACTGCTAATTTCGTTAGTGATCTCACCAATAAATACAGGCAAAAACCACATACACAAAAAACCGCTATTGCCCAATTATTATACTTATTGATCATCAAGATTAATCCTGCTAAAAGACTAAATCCAGTTAGACAAGCATAGATTAAGGCTTTGACTGCTAGATAAATTCGTCTTAATATGCGATCGCTTTCAACATTTTTAACTATTAATTGTAACTCTCCCCTTTCAACTCTTTCTTCTAATTTTTTAACTAGAACTTCGGTTCTATTCGGTTTTGTGAGTTGATATTGGAGAAAATCCTTTGTTTGTTTACTTAATTCCGCAATTACATTGCCTTTACTTTTTGTAATTGCTATGCTTCTGACAAACGGTTGAGCAGATGCTGTAAGATTATATTGAGGATCTAAAGTTCTCGCAATACCATCTAATGTAGTTAAGGCTTTAAGAATAAATATCATTTGAGCAGGTAAACGAAATGGTTGCTGTTCAAACATTTCATATAGTTCACTTTTTACCTCACCCAATGCTTTAACATCCAAAGGTTTATCAGTAAATTTATCTAATAAAAATGTGATTAATCTTTTAACTGGAGTCATATTGGGCATAGGTTCAATTAATCCCATGCTTATGAGAGTATCTACTACTTCATTACTATCCTTTTTTAAGATAGCAAAAAAGGTTTTAATCATTTGATCTTTATCTAAAGTTCCGATTTCTGCCATCATGCCAAAATCATAGAAGATAATACTACCATCTGGATTAATTGCCATATTACCTGGATGAGGATCTACTTGAAAAAATCCATCTTGTAATAATTGCTTTAAGTAACAACTAATACCCCTTTCATTTACTTTAGTAATATTAATTCCACAAGCTTGTAATGCGGCTTTATCAGTAATTTTAATTCCCGGTTTATATTCTAAAGTTAATATTTTAGTAGTGGTATATTGCCAATATACTTTAGGGACAATTATGTGAGAATGTCCCTGAAAATTTTCTCTGAATTTATCAGAATTTTTACCTTCTTGAATATAATCAATTTCTTGAAATAATAAATTAAAAAATTCATCATAAATTAAATTTAAATTATACTTTCTGACTCCAACAAAATAACGATTACAAAATTTAATTAATTGTAATAAGATTTTAAAATCTAAATTAAATAAAGCTTCTAAACCTGGACGTTGTATTTTAACAACTACATCCTCATCCGTATATAATTTAGCTCTATGAACTTGACCTAAACTAGCAGCCGCTAAAGGATTAGACTCAAATTCTTTATAGATAATTTGAACAGGTTTACCTAATTCTAATTGAATCATAGTCATGGCTTCTTGACTACTAAAAGCGGGAACTTGATCTTGTAAAGTTCCCAAAGCTTCTATATATTCTAAAGGTAATAAATCAGCACGGGTTGATAAACTTTGGCCAATTTTAATAAAAGTAGGTCCTAAATCAATTAAAGTATTAACCAACCAAACAGCGCGATTTTTCTTATGTTCTAAAGAATCTTGGGGAAAAATACTATCCCACCAAAGATATAACATAAATTTACCCGCAGCCAGAAAAATATCTATTTGTCGAGATAAAACTGAATATTTAGTTTTTTGCCAACGAAATTTTTTAGATTTTGCGATCATAAATAAAAACAATAAGCGTCCAGTGTGTTCAAAGAAAACGAAAAAACCAAAAAATTAAACCGTTTTGAGTATAGGCGCTGCTTTTCCATGTCACTCAATTTATCAGATTTTGAAGGTAATTTTTAGTTATTTGTTTTCTAACACTGGAACAGCTAATTAGGTGGAGAAGATAGAGGGATAGTTAGTGTAAAACTAACTTCACTGAGTTGGGAATCAGGGATGGGAATACTTTCAACAGCGATCGCTCCATTGAGATGTTGCACTAAAGACTTCACCAAAGCCAGTCCTAAGCCTGTTCCGGGAATCCAGCGGCCTTTACCTCGACGGAATTTATCGAAGATATAAGCTGCTTCTTCTTCAGATATTCCCCGTCCTGTGTTTGTTACCTTAATAATAACCTGATCAAGTTCATCTGCAACTTGGTGAGTGACTTTTACACGAACAGTTGTATCATGCTCCGAATATTTACAGACATTGGTTAATAGTTCTTGGATAATTCGATCAAAACTCTCTACTTCTGTTTGTAGCTTTAAAGGCTGATTCGGTAATTCTACAGAAATACTTAATTCTTGATCTATAAATTGTTGATCAAAGGAAGTGAGGAGGTTTTGAATTTTAGTATTTAAATCTAGACTTTCAAATTGTGGTGCTTCTTGGTGAGATTCTAGTTTTTTGAGGGTTAACAGGTCATTAATTAAGTTAATTTCTTTAGTACATTCTGATTCTAAGATGTTTAAATATCGGTCTTGACGTTCTGGAGATATTCCAGGTAGACGTAAATTACGAATAGACATGAGCATATTTGTTAAAGGATAGCGCAAGCGATCGCTAATGTTGCTGACAAATTCATCTTTGAGGTCATTAAGTTTTTGTAGTTGTTCTACATATTGCCGAGTTCTTTCGTACAATTTTGCTTGTACTTCTAAACTGCGTTTGAGTTGTTGGGTCCGTTCATCTACTAAAGTTTGCACTTGTCGTAATGTTTGGGACTGAATGACAGCATCACTTAATTGAGCGCAAAGCATTTTTATCAAATTTAAGTCTGTTGTTTCCCAATTGCGGGTAGTAGCTTGTTGTAAAACTACAAATCCTAAAACCTTACCTTGGCTTTCCAATGGCATTAGCATCGTCTGCGGAAACTCTTCAATGGCGAACAAAGAAGCAGGATTACTAGTATTTTCATCTTGACAATTATTAGTCATGATTGGTTTTCCTGGATCTGTAAATAAAAGTTGACATAAACTACAATCAGATACCCAGAAAAACTGCTCCAAGTTATCTAATTCACCAATAGCGGTAGTATGTGTGTCCTTAGTCCATGCTCCTACTAAAGTTGCTTTAACCTTGGGTATTTGCTGCTGAGGAAGGTTTCTAAATAATGGATCTGCATATTTGAATAAAATCAATAACCCCCGATCTACTTCTAAGGCTTGAGCCGTAGAAGTAATAAGTAACTGGAGCATTTGATTCAACCCCAATTTACTCCGATTAAAGATAGTTAATTGTTGAATCAAATTGTGATGCTGATTAGCCTTGTGTAGATGTTGTTTTTGAGTAGCTAAAATCTGTGATTGTGCTATTTGAGCAAAAGCGATCGCACAACATGAATTTATTGATTGTAATCGTCTAATTTCTGATTCTTGCCATTGATAAGGTTGAAATTTAATCAGACTAATTACGCCATTACTTTGACCATTAAATCGTGTAGAAATAGATAAAACAGATTTCATTGGTAGTGGTATATCTTGCCAACCACTGACTAAAGTTTTTTGAATAAGCGAAATATCCTCAATAGTCAATTTTTGATCTGCACATTGCACCACGGGTAACTCAAACAGCAATTCTTTATGAGCTAATATCTCTTTAACTTGTGATAGACCCAAAAATTGTTCACTGCACCAATAAGCCGTTATCGTTTCCCCAGATGTATCACTTACTGCTGTAACCAAACAACAATCTATGTTAAATGTTACTCCTATGGTATGGGCAACTTCTGGCAGCATGGAGGATGTGAGCGGAGTATTAGCAATAATTTTATTAATCTTTTGTGGCAAGATATCAGCAATTTCTTTTTGGTGCTGCATCATATTGCCTGAAGATGTATGTAGTTGTTGTCCATTATTTATATATTTTTGCGGTGATAATAAAGGTTTTTTCATTGGTTATCCATCTTTAGATAATACTTTTGTTATTCCTCAAGAACTATAAATTGATTAATAGTTATGGTAAAAATAATATTTGAGAGTTTGATGTTGAGTGAATCTGGCATTTAGAATAACCTGTCTTGAACTAGATATAAACCGTAATTCCTCTATAGTTAACCCAAAAATCTTAGGCTTTGCATCCGAATTAACACGGTAAACCTGACTTAATCCGGGAAATTGTCGTAAATAAATCTCAAAATTGGTATTTTACCCAGTTACCAAGGTAGCATCTGGGTAATATTAACTACAGTTACTGCACTAGCCGACTAAACTCTCAAAACACAGAGGAACCATATCACCATTCCTCGTCAATCCTAATAACATTGGCTGTTGCGATTCAATTAATTTACCCGTGAGGACACAAAACTCTTCCTGTTGCGCCACAGCAGCAATACTAGCGCGAATATCAGATTTAGAAAAACGGGGTTTCCACTCACCTGATTTTTGCTGGATATAATTCCAGAGGATATCTCGAATTAGAGATTGATATCCTTGATTACCAGCGATATCTTTGAGTTTCTCTTTCAGTTCCCGTTCTAGACGAATACTGGTAACTTCCATATCAGTTGTTGGGGTGCGTGTAATGGTCTGCATGATTTTTTCTCCTTATAAGGTATAGACAGGATAGTAATACAAGTGTAGTATGTTTAAAGGAATGTTCAATAGGTGAAATTTTCTGTGAAATCTATTTATCCCATCTCTACTTCTTCACAAGCTACCAAATGCCCCGGCAGTTGGGAATTTGCTGCTGCGGAGGTGGAGTATTCATTTATGGGTAAAAATAGCCAACATCAAGGGCAAAGCACAAAAGGCAATTGTCAGTAACTCAACCCTAAAGGGATTGAGCTTGTAAGAGAAATCAAACAAGCTGTACTGACCAGACCACCCACAAGCGTAGTCGAAGGGTAGCCGTTATTTGAGTCACGACACCTCGGAATGCGAAGCTAGTTCCCCGCTCTGTCGCTGTAAGTTAAACAGTTCTAAAGTCACTGGAACAGTGCTTTCAGCCTAACAAGCTCTTATAACGCAGTCGAAGCTAACATCACCCCAGAAATGGGAGGCTCTATTGAGCAAAACATTATGCGTACAGGGTTGTGAAATTTGAAATGGTAATTGTCCCATTGAAAGTGCAATACAAAAGCACACCGAATCGAACAACTCCAAGGCGGTAATGGTTAAGCAAAGACTGACTGCGGTTAAAACCGCTCGTGCCGTTTCCCTCTCAGCACGCTTTGTGACTGAGTTTCCCACATCCCGCGAAGTTTTATGATTTTAAATATCCCAACATAAATTTACAAGATTACCCAGTAAGCGTAAAGCTCAGTGTCTTTAGACCTGAGATATAAGCGACTCGAGTGACTTTAGTCACGTAAGAAATTAACTGGTCGCAGTAGATGTGG
>JAKOGY010000099.1 GCA_028658405.1 Dolichospermum sp. ST_sed8
ATACATCCTCATTTCATCATAAAAAACAGTAAAAACCGATTGTGACAGTTGAGGGTGCGGAAGATAGGTTATACGCCCCTACTAAATACGAATATATTGTTATACGCCCCTACTAAATACGAATATATTGCTATACGCCCCTACTAAATACGAATATATTGCTATACGCCCCTACTAAATAGGTGCGTATTGCTATACGCCCCTACTAAATAGGTGCGTATTGCTATACGCCCCTACTGACTTCTATTTTCTAAAACCCACGGAAGTTATAACCAACTCCCACTAAAACTCCGATATCAGTTTCATTGAAAAATCCAGCATTGATAGAGGCTGTGGCGGTGAGGCGATTATTTAGAGGTAAGTCTACACCACCAGTTACTAACAAAGCTGTTTCTGATTTATCACCATTTTTAATGGCTGCACCTAATCCTACATAGGGAGCTATGGGCAAAGGTTCACTAAATGGATCTGGTGATTTAAAGGCATAGTCGTAAGTGATAGGAGCAAGAATTGTGGTATCAGTACCTAGTATTACTGCTGGTCTGATTGATAGGGTTTTGGTAATACCAATTTTACTGATAATGCTAATATTACCATCACTCAAGCTTGAAGAGCTACCGGATAGACCTACGTTTCCAGCAACACCAATATAGCTACTACCACCACGAGTTGTTCTACCTATACCAATACCACCTTGTGCTATTTGATTGGATGGTTCTGTTTTTTCACTAACTTCTAGAGAACCAGAATTTAGCCTAGCTGATGCAGTTTCTACTGTTCCTGGTATGGGTGTGATTGTCCGATTGGCTATTTCTTCTGTCGCAACAGTGGCTATTGATGCTTGGTTAGTGGGGATGACAATTGTTTCTGGTGCGACTGTCTGAGCATTTACAGAAAGTCCGTTACCCAAAACTACTAAAGCTGCAAAACTTGGTAAGGCTAAAAAACTTTTACCAAAAATAATATTACTCACTGTTCACTCCTCAAAAAATTTAAATTGACACCTATAGCAATCCTAAATGATCCCTAAAAATAGTAGGTGGGCAATGCCCACCCTACAGATAGTATGGCTACGCCACGCAAGCTATCAAAAATCAAATAGGATTCCTATATTAGATATCATAAGACCTCGCGGTATGCGGGAAACTCAGTCCCTTTAGGTCTGGGTTACTGACTTAGAGTTAACAAATTTCGTTAATACTCACCATGTAACACAAAAAATCGAAATTTGCATCTTGAATTTTATTTAATTGTTTGCTTAAGTTGTCTATACTGGTAACAATTTAAGAATAAGAGTTAGTTCTTATAGGGTATGCCAAAAAGTTCTTGTCGTTTTTTAGTCAGGCAAGGATGTTTATTTTTTTAAAACATATAGCAAATTACGACTTCTGACTGATGCTATACATCAAAAGCCAAGAGGGTGTTCCTCCTGACTTATGCTGTAGTTCTTAATACTCTCGGCGAGCCAAGCTACTGAGGTTCCCACTTACCGCGAGGTCTTATGAAATATCTAGCAATTGTCTTAGAAGCATTTGATCGTCTAGTTTAGCTTTTAAACGACCTTTTTCTACGTCACGAATCCAGCTTTGGCTTTTTTCCATCAACTTTGCTAATTCTCTTTGGGAGAGATTCATTTTTTTACGTCCTTCTATAATCTGTTCCCCTAGCAAATTACCTGTTTGTTGATGATTGCTTTTGGCTTTAGTGGTGCGACGTTGTTTTTTATCTGATTCTGAACGCTTATCCCAGTCTGGAGGAAGTTCAAAAGATAAAATTCGGGCATTTAGAAGCAAATTCCATTTACCACGGGGTCCGCTGTCTGTGAGACGATTTTCACCACTACCATCATTAATCCAAAATTCCAAAGCTTCCTCTGGATCTTCAGGAATATCAACTAATTTTGCCCACAAAGGTTGAATTTCTGGGGGATAGGTAACAGGATCAAATAATGGCTTCATTCCATAATGATTGAGAACTTCTAAATCATTTTCATAAGCTTTAAGTAGGCGTTTGCGTTCTTCCCTATGTCTAGAAGCTTGAGTCACTTTTTCCTCACCATAAGCAACGCGCAGCAAGGTAGGAATAGTAATGCGTTGTTCTCTACCCATTTTGGTTTTAAATAATAACCAAAGCATCAGCCTCACAGCCCCTTCATGTTGTTGCCACAGACTCATAACTGTGGTTAATAGGGTTTTGGGAAGACTGCCATATTGATAAAATGTGGTCCTGTCTTTGCATCCTTGTCTGTTGAAGAAATGTTGTGTCCAAATCCCAGCTTTGACTGTAAATGTCAGTCCAACTAAATATTTACAACCTTGATCATCTTCTTGAAAATGGTGCTGAGTATCTGTCAAATTCCAAAGATAACTATCTTTAATAGAAAAACTGGGAACTCTACCTTGTTGCGGCCAGTCAATAGAAACCATGAGAGAACAAGTTTGATAAACGATGTTTTTAATTAAACCGAGTTTGGTGCTTTTGCTGAGGTCTTTCCGTTTTTCTAAGCCCAAATACTGTTCAATTTGTCGTTCATCAATGGTAAATTCTTCTTCCCAAGGTTGATCTAGGGTTGTAATTTGAGCAGCAAAAATAAGATGAATACAAGCAGCACGGATGTCTAAATAATCAATTGCTTGTAGATTATCAGCACGGTTATTAATTGGAAATAGGTTTTGGAGATGAAAGGAAATTGTCCCTCTTCCTTGATTAACTAAGCGATTGTAATGTAAATTACCTGCCTCATCTTTTTCCCACGGTAAAGATGTTCTTTGTGCTAGTAGATTGCAAGCTTCCCAGATAACTATTGCTGAAGCAAAGGGGTTGTTCTTGCCATTAGAAAATAAATCAGGACTGGTAGCATCTCGTGGTTCAACTTTGCATCTGCCTTTTTTTGCGTGTACAGGTATTGGTGCATTTGTTGGACAAGCAATCACACATTGTGGTTGTGAATAATAACCCTCACAATTATTACAAAGAGCAGGATCAACCCAATATTCATCATCTTCGATTTTAATTGCACCCGTAGGACATAGAGGTCGGCAGTTGTCACATCCCACGCAACTGTTGTTAGGAATTATATGCGGCATAGTCCGTCTTCCTACTTTAATCGTTGAGATGTTTGGCTCAAGTCTCCCCTTAATGTGTCCAATTGATTCATAACTCGCTACCAAATTACCTCTATAACGAGAAGATGTGTTTCTCGCTTGATTAATTACTGATATGGTTAATGAAGCCAGATTTTGTAGCTATTGATATTTTGCAAAGTTAGGCTTCATTGCTTCTTCATTAACTATACATTTCATAAAGATTTCAATAAGATTGTTCGGTATGAGCTTGGCAGTATTTCTTAATATTTACCTGAATATTTACTGTCATAATGTTTATTTTTGGCTATATAAATTATGCTAAATGTTTTTGAATAACATCTTATATTAATGAGTTAGGTTAGCAAAGAAACCCAATATTTTTTACCACTTTGTTGTTTGTTAAGTTTGGCGATCGCTCTACCTAATCTATGTAATTTAGGATGAAAATTAAATAGTTCAAAAATAGATGAAATGATTTTTTAAAATTTGTATTTATAAATACGGTGAATGAAATATTTTTACTTAACTAGAAAATATTTGCAAATAGAAAGTCAATAAAGCCAATAATAACATCTTTTAATTGATTATTATTTTTATTTAATCAAGTATTTTTAACTTAATCTATCAATAGTTATTGAGAAAATATATTTTAATTAAAACTTGACAACCCTTATATATTCAGGTGTTAAGCCAAAAATACTACCTAAATCTATTAATGACTAATATCATTTAATATTGGGAAACAATCAAAAATAAATAATATTCTTTAGCAAGTCATCAAAGTTTGATAAAAAAGTTAGTTTTTGTGCTTGAAAAGATGAAATATCAGGCTAGTATGAAGATGAAAGGATTAACTAACATCTAGCTAAAATTGCTGAGGTTTTATTCATGGCTGCATTAACAGGATTGACCTTTGGAGGTAGTGCTTGGACTCCTAAATTTGCCCAAGAAATAGATAAAGAGAAATGTATCGGTTGTGGCAGATGTATGAAAGTTTGTGGATATAAAGTTTTAGGCTTAATGGCTTTAAACGAAGAAGGTGAATTTGTAGTAGATGAAGATGAGGAAGAAGTTGAACGGAAAGTAATGGTTATTACTAACCCAGAAAATTGTATTGGATGTGAAGCTTGCTCTCGGATTTGTTCCAAGAATTGTTACACTCATAGCACATTAGATAAATAACATTCTTGTTTATTTTCGACAGTGTGATGTACTGTAAAACACTGGTTATTTTAGTCAATTTGTTAAGCAAGGTAATTAGAGGGGAATCTCAATATTTACAGAAACTAATCAAAAAGTTTGCGGTAAACACCAAACGTAAATTTTCAATTGTTATCATCTAAACAAATCATACTTGCTACTATTTTTTCTCTTTCTACTTGATTTATGAAAAGTTCAAACTTCCGATCCTCAATTTCTTTAAGAAGTCGGGGATCTCGCTATAGTTATGAGTCATTAGTAATTGCCAAAAGACAACTAACAACAATATGAAAAAAGTAGATTTTTCAGTTAATCCTCCACTAGATGAAAGTCAAGCACCCACAAGGCTAATTTTTCATATTTCTCATCCCGAACCATGGAAAATTCGAGATTATTTCACATTTAATACTGATCATAAAGTTATTGGTATTCAATACTTGGTGACAGGGTTTATATTTTATCTGATTGCTGGGTTAATGGCGATCGCTCTTCGCACTGAATTAGCTACAGCAGACTCCGATTTTCTTGATCCAAATCTGGATAATTCCTTGATGACAAATCATGGCACAATCATGATTGTTCTGTGGATTGTCAAGAGTACAATTGGGGGATTTGGTAACTATCTAGTTCCTTTGATGATTGGTGCTAGAAATATGGCATTTCCCAAATTAAATGCGATCGCCTTTTGGTTAAATCTAGTTGCTGGATTATTACTATTACTAAGTTTTATCTTTAGTAATTATCACTCTAATTGGACAACTTACCCACCATTAAGCCTAATTACCGCCAACAATGCTCAAAGTTTATGGATTTTGTCCATCATTTTAGGAGTAATTTCCTCAATTTTAGATTCTATCAACTTTGTCATTACCATTTTAATGATGAAAGTTCCTAGCATGAAATGGGATCAAATCCCCCTATTTTGTTGGGCAATATTAGGAACTTCTATCCTGGCACTTTTATCTACCCCTATATTAGCAGTAGGTTTATTTTTACTGTTATTTGATATTAACTTCGGGACATCCTTCTTCAAACCAGATGCAGATGGTAACATCGTTATTTACCAACATTTATCCTGGTTTTATGCCCATCCGACGGTTTATTTAATGATTCTGCCGATTTTTGGAATTATGTCGGAAATTATTCCCACTCATGTCCAGAAACCGATATTTAGTTATAAAGCGATCGCATTTTCCACGCTTGCTATCTGCGTCGCCGCTTCATTCGTCTGGGTACAGCATATATTTATCAGTGATACACCCAATTGGATGCAGATGTTATTCACCCTTTCTCCACTGATAGTTTCAGTTGCCTTATGTGTGAAAATCTGCGTTTGGGTAGCAACTTTATGGGGGAGAAAAATCCGTTTCACGAGCGTCATGTTATTCGCTATCGGCTTCCTCTTCATGTTCGCCATGGGCAGTTTAAGCGGCATGATTATGGAAATAGTTCCCTTTGAAGTTCACGACACCTATGATGTAGTCGGCCATTTTCACTACGTTTTATTTGGTGGTTCAGTCTTTGGTATTTACGCAGGTATCTATCACTGGTTTCCAAAAATGACCGGCAGAATGATGAATGAAGCATGGGGACGAGTTCATTTTGTCCTTACTTTCATCGGTACAAATTTAACATTCCTACCCATGCACAAACTGGGTTTACAAGGAATGTCTCGCCGAGTTGTCATGTACGACACACAATTTATCACCTTAAACCAGCTTTGCACCATTGGCGCATTCTTGTTAGGTCTTTCCGTCATTCTCTTCGCTTTAAACGCCATTTTCAGTTGGCAAAAAGGCGAACTCGCAGGTGATAATCCCTGGGAAAGTTTAACTTTGGAATGGACAACCAGTTCCCCTCCCATTATTGAAAACTGGGAAGTATTACCTGTTGTTACTCATGGACCTTATGACTATGAGTATAACCATGATGAATTATTGAGTTAGTTACAGCGATTTTCGGGTGAATGAATTACATTTTTTGCTTAATCAAAAATTTGTGATCCTGGCAAATGTAGATCATTAAATTGTGGAGATATAACTAAATCATCACCCGAAAAGATACCAATTTCTTGATAAACTTTATTAATTAATTCTAAAACTAATATACTTTTGGTTTGTGGGTCAATAATCCAATATTCAGGAATACCACAATCTTGATACTGTAAACGTTTAGCAATGAAATCTCTATCTCTTTGTAATTCCCCAGGACTAACTACTTCAACTACTAAAAGAGGTGGTAACATTGATAAACGAATAGTGTTACGATTAGCTAATTGTTGAATATGTTCTTCACGAATAATAGTTAGATCAGGATAACGGTTTCTTGGTTCTCCTTTTACTTCCAGTTCTAAACCATGTCCTCGGACTCTTTTATAACCTAAAAGCGCAACAAATTGAATTAATAAAAATGTGGCAATTTGGACATTAATTCCTGATCCTGGTGGCATTTCAATTAACTCTCCATTGAACAATTCATAAAGTTTATCTGTACCATCATCATAAGATAAATATTCTTCAAAGCTTTGAAATTGATGTTTAACTTGTAGCATCAGATTTACTCCGTCTATCGCGGTACTTGGTTAGATTCTAACATCCTTGATTTCTCTTTACGTCTCTGCACGAAATTAAATGTAATTCACATATGAACGCAAATTTAATAACCTGCAATTCTGATTTAACGTGGAATGGTGCATTACGCTGTCGCTAACACACCCTGCTTTTGCACTTTATTTAATTCACATTCCTTACCAGAAAATTTTAGACATTTACATTAGCAATAGTAGTCTGTCAAATAAATTTTGACGGATAAGAAAAAAATGAACCACGAAGACACGAAGAACACGAAGGAAGAGGGAAGAAGGAAGAAGAGAAATTTATTTACCCGTCAATTAGTCCTTGACAGACTAATAGTTTCAATTTTGCTATAATGATGATTATTTCAATGTAATCGGTTACAAAATGATGATTACCACTGTTGAGCGTCGTTATAGTTTAGATGAATATCGCACCATTGAAGAAAAAGCTGAAGGGCGTAGTGAATATCGTGATGGAGAAATTATACCAATGCCTGGAGGATCGCTCAACCATAGCCGTATCGGTCGAAATATGTTGACTTATCTAACATATCTTCTGCGTGATAGTAAATTTGAGCCAATTAATAGCGATTTACGCTTATGGATTCCTGAATATAAACGCGGATTATATCCAGATGTGATGGTTTTTGCAGGTGAACCGCAACTAAATGAAAATCGCAGTGATGAAGTTTTAAATCCTATCTTAATTGTGGAAGTATTATCTCCTTCAACAGCAGATTATGACCGCAAAAGCAAGTTTCGGATGTATCGTTCAATTAGCAGTTTTTGTGAATATTTATTAGTTGAACAAGATGAACCTTTTATAGAAAAATATAGTAAACAATCTCAAGGTTGGTTATTCAGTGATTTTAATAATTTAGAAAAATCTATTTCTTTGGAGTCAGTTGGTGTTGAATTACCAATAGGGGAAATTTATCGCGGTGTTGTTTTTGGGTAAGTAGTAATTTATCATAGGCTATAATAAGTTATTGTTACCTTAATTAAGTATAAACACTAAAACTATATGAGATTAGACTTTGTAGAATATTGTCAAGATAAAGATTTGCCAAGTGAGTGGCGTTTAGATGGTTGTCAATTAGGTAATGTAAACTTAATTGTTGGTAAAAATGCCTCTGGAAAATCGAGAATGCTTAGAAGTATTAAATTTTTATCAGATTTTCTATCTGGTGAAGAAAAGCTCAGTAGACTTGATGGTAGATTAAGAGAGTGGAAACTAACTTTTGATTCTTATAACGGAGATAATAAAAAAGTCTACATATTGAAAGTTGAGAATAGTCTAGTAATTGAAGAAAGTTACACTGTTGGATCTAAATGTTACCTGATGAGAGATAAATTAGGTGAAGGTAAAATTTGGGCTAAACAATTAGAAAAAGCAATTGATTTTCAAACACCTCCTAATGAAGTCGCAGCTTTTCATCGAAGAGATTCTATCCAGCATCCTTTTTTTGAAGAAGTTTACATTTGGGCAAATTTATTGAGGTATTACGAATTTGGAACAGATTTAGGCAGAAGTAGTCTTGATGCAATTAACAGCGAAAGCGTTGCGATAATCAAAAAAAATATAGACTTCAACAATAAAAATCATGTAATTCGTATATTCAAATTAGGAGAAAAAGAGTTAGGAGAAAGTTTTATTGAATCTATCAAGTCAGATATGTTATTTGTTGGTTACAGAATAGATGAAATTGGTACTAAAACGCCATCAACTTCGATTTTTCAAGAAGATAACTCCTACTTGCCAGAAGTAAAACAGCAATATATTTATGTTCAAGAAAGTGATTTAAAAGATAAAACTGAACAATCAATAATATCTCAAGGGATGTTTAGAGTATTATCTTTAATTATTCAAATAAACTACTCGCTGTTAGCTAAAAAGCCTAGTTGTATTTTAATAGATGATATTGGGGAAGGACTCGATTTTGAAAGAGCATCAGCAATGATTAAGTTGCTTATTAGTAAAGCTGAAAGTGGATTGGTTCAGTTAATTATGACAACTAATGACAGATTTATTATGAATGGTGTTCCTTTGGAATATTGGTCAGTGATTGAGAGACAACCAGGATTAGCTAAACTTCATAACATACATAATTCAAAAGAAATATTTGATGATTTTAAATTTACTGGTTTAAACAATTTCGATTTTTTTGCAACTAAATTCTATATGGAGGGATTTGGTAATGAGGAGAATATAGAACAGTGAAAAAATTAGCTATTTTTGTAGAGGGTAAAACAGAACAGATTTTTGTTGCAAAGTTACTGAAAGAAATTGCTGGAAAATTTAAGATTTCTATAGAGATTAAATCTCGGCAAGGAATTAACTTTGATAAAGTAATAATGAAAGATCCTGTCACTTTCATAACAAGATTTTATGTATTAATTTATAACTCATGCCGTGATGAAAGTGTTATTTCAGACATTAAAGAGCAGTATAATCTTTTAGCTGAAGATGGCTATGATAGAGTAATAGGTTTAAGAGATGTTTATCCCATATCCATATCTGACAAATCTAAGTTGCAAAGAGGTTTAAATTATGCTTTACCAGTAAGAACAATTCCTATAAATATAGTTCTTGCTGTTATGGAAGTGGAATCATGGTTTTTAGCTGAATATAATCATTTTCTAAAAATAGATCCGCGTCTGACTCCAGAGAAAATTCAAGCAATGTTTGGATTTAATCCTCGAATTGATGATATGGAACAAAGACCTCATCCTACTGATGATATGGAACAGATTTATAACTATGTCCATAAAGGTTATAATAAGAGTGAGAAACAACTCAATAGACTTGCATCTAATTTAGATTACGAGTTTCTATATATGCACCTTGCTAATAGTGTTCCTAGTTTGGGAGAATTTATGGGATATATTGATAAATTCATGATTTCTTCATGAATATAATGGATGAATAAATGTATTTATCTCAATAGTCTGAAAATATACAATAATATCTTCCCGTCCCCAATTTTTATCTACCCAATGGAGGAATCAAGACGTACCCAATAAATATTAAATAATTAAATATTCCGATCACTTGACGAACTTTAACAGCAAAATCCTTTTGTTTGCACTATACAAGCAAGGGATTTTTTTATGCAAATTCGTAAATGATACAAATTGTAGATGATAATTATCAATTTCTATATCTTAGGGGGGACTGGATTAAACCGCGATAAATATTAAATATTAAGTAGCCCGATTACCCTACCGGACTTTAGCTCCAAATCCTCTCTTGTCATTACCCGATAAGAGAGGTTTTATTCACTTTTTATCAATACTCATTATGAGAATTCATATATTGCCAAAATTTGTCTACATATTAAAAATAATGCCCCGACAATAATAAATATTAATGTTATTTTACCTCCGGGAACTAAGGTTTGATAGTTACCATTACTAAATTCTGGTGTTTGACTTTGTTTCCAACTCATTAATGCTGGCATAATTCCCCCTAAAATAGAAACACTAAATGCTCCAGTGTATTCTAGAGCATGAAAAAAGATAGTAGGATTAAATGTTCCTAAACTCAGAGGTGGAAGCAACACTAAGGAATAGAGAGGTAAACGAGAAATTTCACTTTTGGTAATAACGGAAATATCTCTAAAAAAATCTGCTAAACCATAGGTAATACCAATGAATGATGTAATAATTGCAAATTCAGAAAAAATTGATAATAACACAGCAAACCATTCTCCAGCTTGACCAGTTCGCAGAATGTGCAGTGGATTTAATCCCCTCTCATTGCCAATATTCTGCTGTAAAATATCTGGAGTCATGCAGCCTAAAATAACGGCATTCCAAGCTAAAAACATGAATAAGGGAATCACAGAACCGATAATAATAGATTGTCGAATTTTGGGAACGTCTCCTTCCAATTGAGTCACAACAAATGGAACAATACTATGAAAAAACATTGCTACATACATTACAGCAATAGAACTACCTACAGCTTGCCAATTTTGCACTAAAAATTGAGAACTTTGGAATTGCCTTCCTCCTAATAGTAATAAACAAAAAAAAGCAATTAGTAACACAATAATAAATATACCATTTAATTTTTCAACTAATCTATCTTTCCCCCAATACATCAAGCTACCAAATATTAGAAAAAAACTTATTGTTCCTACCCATTGATGTGAAATATTTTGTAATTTCCAAACTTGATTAAATGTTGTTGTTAAAACTTCTCCACCTTCAGTCATATATGCTACTAATAGGGCATAATGATTAAACATATAGGCAATTCCGGCGATTCCTACTCCCACTTTACCGAGGATTTTTTCTATGAGTGCTAATAATCCTAAATGGGAAATACCTTCAATTCGCATTATATTTAAAGTTACTTCCGCAATTAATAAACCGGAAATTAAACTGTAAAGCCATACGGCAATGAGTAAAGTTGTAGAGGGTAAAATACCTGATGTTAAGGTTAGTGCTGGTAATCCCAGAATTCCCGCACCAATGGTAGTTCCCATAATTAAAGCTGTATTTCCTACAACACTACCTGGTTGATGTTGAAATTTATGTCCGTCAAATTCCAAGTGAGAAAATAATCGTGTTACTGGTGGTTCTTGTTGATTCATAAGCTCAAAACTCACTGTTAATATTCTCTGTCTGGGTATATAGCCTACGGTGGGCATTGCCCACCCTACGAATACAAGCTATCAAAAATCAAATAGGATTTCTATGTAGGTTGATATCTAACTGGTATTAAACAAATTTTTTGGTAAACTCACATATTAAGTCTACCCTACCTTTACGTAACATAGCTGGATCTAATCTTTCTGTGGTATTACAGGTCATTAATATTACTAATTTCTGTTGCATTTGAATACCAGATTCATCAATTATGCTTTGGTATAATGTCCCATCTAATAAAGCTAAAATATGCTCGGTTTTGTTGTTATATTGTGCTACTTCTGAAGCCCGATCTTGAGCTAGATTATCAGCTTCATTAATGATAATACAAATCTTTTCTAAATATGTTGGGGGAACAAAGTTAGTAATTGCATCATGATCTAAAATAAAAATTACATATCCTAAAGGGACAAGGATTTCTTTAGCTACACTTTGTGTCCATGCTGTTTTTCCTGTACCTGGTGCGCCATGTACTACTACTGCTAATTGATTTTGATCTAAAATTGTTTGTTGAACTATGTCAGTAAAATCTTGAATGTCTTGGGGAAATGTTGGCAATGGATACTGACTATAAACTTTGCCAACACGGCTTTGATATCCACTCAGCATAACTGCTAAATCATAGGTGGCTTTATTAATTAATGGCTTGATATTTTTGGCCATTAAAGTATAATTTCTTCTGCCTCTTTCATAGGCTTCAATTTGTAACCAAATATCATATTCTGACCAGTAAGCGTAAACTGTATTAATCACATCTAATCTTTCCCAATTCACGAATTTTTCAACTGGAAAATAAAAATCTCTTTCTGAGTAATATTGAGTGATAATATCAGGACGTTCTAATAATTTCAAAACTCGTAAAACGGTAATTTCTTGGAGAAGATTTAGTACATAATCAATAGGAATACTGTTACGGCTGACAAATTGAACAAGAGGTGTTTCTGTACTTAAAAAGTCTTTATGACGATGTTCTGGGGTGAGCATATCTGGTGTGATATAACTCCAGTATTTTTGGAATTCACCACGGGTATAATCTGAGGCTAAATTTAAAATATTTGCCCACCAAGCATACTCTTTTCTGGCTAAGGCATCAGCATAATAACTGGCTAAATTAATGCTTTTCTGCGTTAATTCCTGAGTATCATGGAATAAAATTTTACCAAAATAGTCCCAGTCAAAATCTCTGTGAAATGGCCGCCAACCACTAGATAACAAATTTTGAAAGTTCTTATTAGTGTTATTACTTTCGTTAGTTCGGAAATAGTCAAATTCCATAGTCAAATTATTCTCTGTTGAAACAGGCAATGATGCACAACTTTTTGATCACACTTATTTATGTAACATACTATAGCATTACACCAAAATGGTTTGACTGCCTACCGCTGTTGGCGTAAACTGCCGTTAGGTATAAGCTGTCGGATTACATGAAAAAAAGTTGTGTCAACTATCTTACTCATTCTTTGGCTACTTGAGCAATAATTATCCAGATAATATCAGTTGCTAGTTAGGAATAGGAGTCAGGAGAAAGAATTAAGTTTGATATTTTCAATGTATGAATTATGCATTTTTTCTCCTCTAATTCTCAAATTTAGTTGGTAGTCATTAGTTAAAATACTTGTAATAAGAATAACAATAATCTCCATTGCTGATAGAAGTGAGTGGTTATGAATTTATTGATTTTTCTAAATAAATTTATTGACATTTTTGCATATAATCAAAATATATCTGCTAAAAGTATTAAAGCTGGATTTTTGTTTCCTGTGCAAATTTGTTGACATAAATAGCCAGTGAGGACTGACAAATGCATTTATTATGCCCAAAAAGACGACTACTCCCCCATTAACTACTCTGGAGACCAGATGTATCTAGCGCATTCATTCATGAGTGATGAGAAACGGCAAAAACATCAACAGCCTTTAATTTTAGTGGTAGAAAATCATGATGATAGTCTACTGCTAATGAGTTATACCCTTGAGTTACTTGGTTGTCAGTCTATTTGTCAAAAAGAAAGTTCAACAACAATATTTATGGCTAAAGAACACCAACCTGATTTAATTTTATTGAATATTTTTTTACCCGGTATGAGTGGACTAGATATTATTCAGTATCTAAAGCACGAATCATTAACTTGTCATATTCCTGTGGTTGCTGTGACGGTTTTAACTGGGAGTGAAGATAAAAAATGTCTTCTCGAAGCTGGTTTTGATGATTACATCATTAAACCTTATATGATTGAGGAATTAGCAGCAATTATCCACCGGTTACTAGGTAGAAAATTTGAACTATGCTCGGCTTTAGAAGTCCAACAGATTCATTAAGACACTTCCAAATAAAAAAATATCCCAAATTGGCTTGTGGTGCAGGCATAAAAAGCCTGCTCATAATACCAGGAGGGACCAGATGCCCATCCCATAAGATTGGATAATTTTTTTTGTGGAGTTCTCTAATAATCATCTAGTGATTTTAGGTAGTTTGACTGTGAATATGCTACCTTTACCGATTTCTGAAAAAAGTTCTATTTTACCTCCATGTGCTTCCACAATCCGACTAGAAAGATGTAGTCCTAATCCACTACCTGATCTTTTATTCTTGCTTTGATGAAAGCGCTCAAAAATTGTTCCTTGATCTTCTGCGGCAATGCCATAACCTGTATCTTGAACTTCGATGATTACTTGACTATCATGATTGCTTGGGGATAAGGTTTCAAAAATGCGAATTTCTATGTTACCTGTATCGGTAAATTTGATGGCATTACCAATTAAATTATTGAATACTCGTTTTAATTCTAAGCGATCGCCATTCACTATTCCCCCATTATTTCCTGTTGGGCTTAACTCATGGGTATCCAAATTTAAAGTTAAGTTTTTCTCAAGTGCTAAGGGAGTTAATTCACTGACTACTTCAGCCGCAATTGTTATTAAGTTACATGATTCAAAGTTGAGGTTTTTTTTTCCAGCTTCAAAACGGTAAACTTCTAGTAATGTATTCACCATTTCCAGGAGATTTTGATTACTGCGACTCATGACATTAATGGCTGTTTTCATATCTGGAGAAATCGGACAATAGACTTCTTGCAGAAATAAAGCCAGCATTCGATTAGCTGCGACTAGGGGAGTGCGTAAATCATGGGTAAGACGAGAAACAAAGTCTTCTCGCTGGAGCGTCATTTTTCGTTGTTCGTCCATACTGTGCTTTAATTTTAAAAGCGATCGCACTCTTGCTAATAGTTCTTCTATATCAAAGGGTTTGCGAATAAAATCATCAGCACCACTATCTAAACCTTCGACAACACTAGCACTAGATTCAGGATGTGCTGTCAGTAGTAAAATCGGAATATAGTTTATTTCAGGATTATTCCGAATTCGTTTTGTAACTTCATAACCATCTATTCCCGGCATCATCACATCTAAAATAATCAGATCCGGTGGTAATTTTCTGATTTTTTCTAAAGCTATTGTCCCATCTAGAGCTGAATCAACACTATATCCCTCACCTTCTAGAAGTGTTCGCACTAAATTCAGATTATCTTGAACATCATCAACGGACAAAATGCGGTCTTTTTTTAGATTAGACATAGTTATTTTCTTTGGGAATCTACAGCTTTCAATGAGGATAATTTATTGAAGCCTTATAAGGAGAATATACAGAATGAAAATAATTTTGATGAGGACTAAAAACGACATGACCTAAATCTGTTGCTAAATTGATGTTTCGTGGTAATTCTATTTTAAACATTGAACCTACTCCTAATTGACTTTCGATATATATCTTTCCTCCCATGATGCCCACTAATGCATCAATAATAGCTAAACCTAAACCTGTACCTGAATATTTACGGCTGATACCTTGATCAATTTGATGAAATGCTGCAAAAATATTGTGAAAATCTTGAGCAGCAATCCCAATTCCTGTATCTTTTACAGTTATTGTAACTTGATTTTTAGGTGTTTCTCGGATTTCGACCCAAATAGTTCCAGATTCTGTAAACTTAACAGCATTGGCAAGTAAATTACTTAAAATTTGCTGTAATCGGACTGAATCATTAAATACTGATGTATTTTTTAACTCTGTTTTGACTAGCAAAGATAAATTTTTGGCTTCAGCTAAGGGACGGATTTTTGTTACCGCATTACTAACAACTGTTGATAAATCCAATATTTCTGGCTTTAGTGCTAATTTCCCAGCTTCTAGCTGAGAAAAATCAAGAATTTTATTGATCTCTATCAGGAGATCTTTACCATTATTGAGAATTTTTTCTACCATATCCACTTGTTGATTTGTCAATTGACCAAATTTGGGACGTAATAGAATTTGTGAAAATCCAATAATCGCATTCATGGGAGTTCTTAGTTCATGGGATATAGTGGCTAAAAATAGTGATTTTAGACTGGATGCTGCCAAAAGTTTGAAGTTTTGTTGTTTAATATGTTGCTGATGTGCTATTAATTCTTTTTGCTGCGAAATTAGCTGTTCACGACTTTCTTGAAGCTGTTGATTTGCTAATTTTAGCTGCATTTCAGCATAATGTATACGAATTGTACTGCGTAAAACTTGAGCTATGGTTTCTGGAAATAGTCTAGACTTAATAAAATACTCACTCGCACCTAATTTTATCCACTCTCTGGCTATTTTTTCATTTTCTGAATCTATGAGAATTACTAACGGAACTTTAATTCCTGAAGATTGTAATTTATGAATTAATGTTAAGCCGTCTTGATTTGGTAAGTTATAATCAAGAAATACGCAATCATAGTGATTATTGATGAGGGCAAAAAAGGCATGATTCCCATCTTTAACTTCATCAATCTCCATACTAATATCTGTTTGGGTCAGAGCTAGACTTACTATTGAGCCATTTGTCTGATTATTTTCTACAACTAAAATTTTTAGCGTCTTTTCCATCGTTTTTTTTGCTGTTAAATACAGATTTATGTTCGGCATTTCTGTTTTTACAGTTTCTAGGTTATACAAATAAACATACTTTCTTGTTAAATTAGCAAATTTACTCCGCAGTAAAAGAAAATACTTGATCCAGTTAAAAACATTGTAAATTAGTAATTCATTAACTGTCCTCACCCATTAGTGAGAGTTGCATGGAAACATTATGTACCATTGGCTTAAATAATTTTACTTAAACAATGGTAATAATTCAAAATTCAAAATTAAAGACACTTGGATTATCCGATCAAAAATGACTCGCTTCACGGGTATAAATACGTTTTGAGGGTAAATATCAGCGTTACAAGTCTTTTATTCTCTGATAGTACGGCGTAACATTAGTAATTTCATTTATTCGGGAATGATACCTGCTAATTACTGTATTTAGTCCATTGTAAATTTCATGATCATACTGTAACTGTAATTTTTCTGAGTTGTCTCAATAATTTCATTTGTGGGACTCATCTGTATATATCTTTAGCTAGATTTTTACTAGTATAGTACGGCGTAAGTTAATGAAGCATTCCGAATCTGTGAAAAACTTATGCTGTATTCATTCTAAATTCTAAATTCCGAGAAAGCGGTACTAGTACAGTACGGCGTAAGTTAATGAACCATTCCGAATCAGTGAAAAGCTTATGCTGTATTCATTCTAAATTCTAAATTCTAAATTCTAAATTCTTAATTCCGTCTTGCGGTACTAGCTACTTAAATTTAAAAATTAATTATTTATTATTTATTATTCCTATTGGTAGATGTTTATTGGTTCAGAGATCATATACGCTGAGGATTGGATAAATTAGATACAATTTTTTTTTAAATTCACAGGCTTTTTCTCCTGCTTTCTTTCTACTGGCACTATTACAAGAAGTAATCTGAATTATTATGGGTGTAATAATGAGTGAAATTAGTATTCTATTAATTGAAGATCATGATTTGACGCGCATGGGACTGAAAACTGAATTGCAGTTGCGCGGCGGTTTTAAAGTGGTTGGTGAGGCTGCTAGTGCGAATCTCGGACTCAAACTTTTAGAAACAACTAAACCAGATGTGGCTGTGATTGATATTGGTTTACCTGATATGGATGGGATTGAACTGACGCGCAAATTTAGACGTTATCAGACGGAAACAGGACAATCACAGACAAAAATATTGATTTTGACCATGAATAATGCAGAAAATGTCGTTTTGGCAGCTTTTGCGGCCGGGGCAGATTCTTATTATATGAAGGATACAAGTGTTAATAAATTTATTGAAGCTGTACAAGCAACTTTTAATGGTAACTCTTGGATTGATCCAGCGATCGCTAGTATAGTATTACGAAAAATGCGTCAAGGTGTCCCCGGTGATCATCAATCATCGGATAAGCCAAAAACTGTCAAAATTGAAGCTCTGGAAATAGAATATGAACAAGTTTTAGAAACTTACCCCCTCACCATCCGGGAACTGGAAATTTTAGGCTTGATTGTGGCTGGTTGCAGTAATTCACAAATCGCTGAGAAGTTATATATTACTGTAGGGACAGTAAAAACTCATGTTCGCAATATCTTAAATAAACTCTGTGCTGATGATCGTACCCAAGCAGCAGTTCGCGCTTTACGTTCTGGTTTAGTAGTTTAAGAAAGGATTGACATACTCACCGACCTGAAGGTGCGGTGATTCTTGACGCTTCACTGACTGACGCTAACCGTTGCTAGTCTT
>JAKOGY010000009.1 GCA_028658405.1 Dolichospermum sp. ST_sed8
CCCCAACTTTCCACCAATAATCATTAAATAACATCCTGTAAATCCTTTAATCCTGGTTATCCTGATTCAGACAAAAAAATCATAATCGCACTCCCAACATCCCCAAACAGCGATCGCCTATTTTTCTTGCTTCAGGGGTGAACGCAGATTAACACGGATTTTTGGTCAGAATCAGGATGTCCAGGATTTGAGGATGTACAGGATGTAATTGCTCATTTGTTTGTTGGTGGTTAATGTTGTAATTGTCTGATAGCATAGCGTGGCGTTAGCCATATCAGAATAAATAAAATAATCCCCAAATTTTCACCAATAATCATTAAATAACATCCTGTAAATCCTTTAATCCTGGTTATCCTGATTCAGACAAAAAAATCATAATCGCACTCCCAACATCCCCAAACAGCGATCGCCTATTTTTCTTGCTTCAGGGGTGAACGCAGATTAACACGGATTTTTGGTCAGAATCAGGATGTCCAGGATTTGAAGATGTACAGGATGTAATTTATCAGTTATTTGTTGGTGGTTAATGTTGTATTTGTCTGAAGGATGGTAAACAAATAATCCCCAACTTTCCACCAATAATCATTAAATAACATCCTGTAAATCCTTTAATCCTGGTTATCCTGATTCAGACAAAAATAATCCCCAACTTCCCACAACGCAATTATTGATTAATCTGTAAATTTCCTAGTTTAAGAAATAACGAACCACAGATCCAATAAGTATTTTCTCTCATAAGAACTCCTGATGAAGAGAAAATGTTGGGTTTCATACTGCAACCCAACCTACGGGCTAGGAGAAAGTAACTCAATTACAAAATTAGGACAAATGGGAGGAAACTTTCTCTTGGTAATGTTTATTACCGCTTCCGTCTTCCCAATAACGATCTCCTTGTTTTCCTTTAACCCGGCCAAGACAGTTACCAGATACATCGTAGCACTTGTATCGGCTTCGGTTCCAATGCACCTTCTTCTCCACTCTCACTGTGGCTGGAGCGTAGATTTCAATAAGTCGTTGTACATCTGGTTTAACACCAAAGTTAGTTAATTGTATCTGAGGTTGATTTTCTTTAGATGTAGAATGTTGAATTGGATCTTGGGATTCACCCTTTCCAACAATGTATTCCAGCGTTTTTACACAGTCAAGGAAAGATGAAATATTACGAGCAACTATCTGCTTTGTTTGAATGTTGATAATTGCGTAACCTACACCTTCATTGACCACAGCATATTGTCCCTGTACTGTCACATAGGCATTGGTATCTATTTTCTTGAGGTCACTCATTTGGTACTCACCAAGCTAAAAAGACGACTATTTTTAATATTCCCTTAATTATACAGAAGTATTTACTTATTTTTTTATCACTAGCACTAGATCCTGAAACAAGTATGTAAACAAAATTTAAAAACAAGTGAGAAAACCTGCATTCTTTGTTAAGATTCATTAATAATTATTTCTTTTTCTATATCATTTTGTGTCAGATATAGGAAAAAACCCCCACAGAATCGGAGTTTTCTGCTAAAAAACTCTTATTGCCGAAGATAATTGAAGTTACAAACGGCCATATCAACCGTGATGAACTCCACAAAAACACGCTTCAAAGGAGCTTATTTGAATGTTCACCCAAGTCAAGTCCACTATTAGACATATCACACCTGATGATTTACGGGGACGTAAGTTAATCAAGGTTGTCTATGTCGTGCTTGAGTCCCAATACCAGAGTTCATTGTCTCAAGCAGTCAGGACAATTAACGCTAATCATCCTAGCGTAGCAATTGAAATCAGTGGTTACATGATTGAAGAACTCCGTAACCCGGAAAACTACGAAGAGTTAAAACGCGATATAGCAAGTGCGAATATATTCATTGCTTCTCTGATTTTTATTGAAGACTTAGCACAGAAAGTAGTTGCAGCCGTTGAACCGCACCGCGATAACCTAGATGTTTCTGTTGTCTTCCCCTCTATGCCAGAGGTAATGCGCCTTAATAAAATGGGTACGTTCTCATTAGCGCAATTAGGACAATCCAAGAGTGTAATTGCTCAGTTCATGAAGAAGCGGAAAGAGAAATCTGGCGCTGGTTTCCAAGATGGAATGTTGAAGCTGTTGCGGACACTTCCCCAAGTGCTGAAATTCCTACCTATGGAAAAAGCACAAGACGCGAGAAACTTCATGCTAAGTTTTCAGTATTGGCTAGGTGGTTCAGCCGAAAACCTGGAAAACTTCATCCTCATGCTGGCTGATAAATACGTCTTAAAAGGTGAAGACAAACAAAAACTAGCTGCTGCTGAATATCAAGCACCAGTTGTTTATCCTGACATGGGTATTTGGCATCCTTTAGCACCAAATATGTTTGAAGATGTGCGAGAATATCTAAACTGGTATGCTACCCGCAGAGATATTTCCAGAAATATTAAAGATCCCCTAGCACCATGTATAGGCTTGGTTTTACAACGAACTCATCTAGTGACTGGCGATGATGCCCATTATGTGGCAATTGTCCAGGAATTAGAATCATTAGGGGCAAAAGTTCTCCCTGTGTTTGCTGGCGGTTTGGACTTCTCTAAACCAATCGAAGCTTATTTCTATGAACCAGTAACCAAATTACAACTAGTAGATGCAGTAGTATCCTTAACTGGCTTCGCTTTAGTGGGTGGACCTGCTAGACAAGATCATCCTAAAGCTATTGAAGCATTAAAACGCCTCAACCGTCCCTACATGGTGGCGTTGCCTTTGGTCTTCCAAACCACCGAAGAATGGCTAGAGAGTGATTTAGGCTTACATCCCATTCAAGTGGCTTTACAGATTGCTATCCCCGAACTTGACGGCGCAATTGAACCGATTATCTTATCAGGTAAAGATGGGGCAACTGGCAAAGCGATCGCATTACAAGATAGAGTCGAAATTGTTGCTCAACGGGTATTAAAATGGGCAAATCTTCGCCGTAAGCCCAAATTAATCAAAAAAGTCGCCATCACCGTTTTCAGCTTCCCTCCCGACAAAGGTAACGTCGGTACAGCCGCGTATTTAGATGTATTCGGTTCTATCCACGAAGTCTTGAAAGGACTGAGAAACAACGGTTATGATGTCCAAGACATTCCCGAAACTCCCCAAGAGTTGCTAGAACAAGTCATCCACGACGCGCAAGCACAATACAACAGTCCCGAACTCAACATTGCTTACAAAATGTCTGTGCCAGAATATGAAGCACTGACACCCTACTCCCACCGCTTAGAAGAAAACTGGGGACCACCTCCCGGAAACTTGAACAGCGATGGACAAAATCTGTTAATCTACGGAAAACAGTTTGGTAACGTTTTTATCGGTGTACAACCAACATTTGGTTATGAAGGCGACCCCATGCGGTTGTTATTCTCCCGTTCTGCCAGTCCTCACCACGGTTTTGCCGCCTATTACACCTACTTAGAACGGATTTGGGGTGCTGATGCTGTATTACACTTTGGTACACATGGCTCTTTGGAATTTATGCCTGGTAAGCAAATGGGGATGTCTGGTGATTGTTACCCAGATCAACTAATTGGCTCAATTCCTAACCTGTATTATTACGCAGCCAATAACCCCAGTGAAGCCACAATTGCCAAACGTCGCAGTTACGCGGAAACAATTTCTTACCTGACACCACCTGCGGAAAATGCTGGTTTATACAAGGGTTTGAAGGAACTCAGCGAGTTAATTGCTTCTTACCAAACTTTGAAAGATACTGGACGCGGTGTTTCCATTGTCAATTCCATTATGGATAAATGCCGCATTGTCAATCTGGATAAGGATATTCACTTACCAGAAACCGATTCTAAGGATATGTCCTCCGAAGAACGGGATAATATCGTTGGTAGCGTTTATCGCAGGTTGATGGAAATTGAATCACGCTTGTTACCTTGTGGACTGCACGTGATTGGTAAACCTCCTAGTGCCGAAGAAGCGATCGCAACTTTAGTCAATATTGCTAGTCTGGATCGCCAAGAGGAAGAACTTCTCGGTTTACCCGGAATTATTGCCAGAAGTCTGGGACGCACCATTGAAGATATCTACAAGAACAACGACGCGGGAATTTTGGAAGATGTGCAATTACTCCAAGATATCACCTTGGCTACCCGTGCGGCTGTCACAGCTTTGGTCCAAGAACAAATTGACGCAGAAGGTAGAGTTATTCAAGTTTCCAAGTTGAATTTCTTGTACATGGGCAGAAAAGAACCTTGGGTAGAATCACTGCATCAATCAGGTTATCGCAAAGTTGACACCTCTGCGTTAAAACCATTGTTTGAGTATTTGGAATTTTGCTTAAAACAAGTTTGTGCAGATAACGAACTGGGTGGACTTCTCCAAGGTTTAGCTGGTGAATACATTTTACCTGGTCCCGGTGGTGATCCTATCCGTAATCCTGACGTATTACCCACTGGTAAAAATATCCACGCTTTAGATCCCCAATCTATCCCCACTTCTGCCGCAGTCCAATCTGCGAAAATCGTCGTTGATAGGTTGTTGGAACGCAACAAGTCGGAAAATGATGGAAAATGGCCAGAAACCATTGCCTGTGTCCTCTGGGGTACAGATAATATCAAAACCTACGGGGAATCCCTCGCCCAAATTATGTGGATGATTGGTGTGCGTCCAGTTGCCGATGCTTTGGGACGGGTTAACAAGTTGGAATTGATACCTTTAGAAGAGTTGGGAAGACCCAGAATTGATGTTGTCATTAACTGTTCTGGTGTATTCCGCGATTTGTTCATTAACCAAATGAATCTGCTTGACCAAGGTGTGAAAATGGCTGCTGAAGCTGATGAACCTTTGGAAATGAACTTTGTGCGGATGCACGCTTTGAAACAAGCAGAGGACATGGGCATAAATCTACGTCAAGCTGCAACTCGCGTTTTCTCTAATGCTTCTGGTTCTTATTCTTCTAATATTAACCTTGCGGTGGAGAATAGCACTTGGGATAGTGAAGCTGAGTTACAGGAAATGTATTTGAAGCGCAAATCTTTCTCTTTCAATTCTGATAATCCTGGGGTAATGGATGAGTCACGGGCAATTTTTGAAACTACTTTGAAAACTGCGGATGCAACTTTCCAGAATCTCGATTCTTCGGAAATCAGTTTAACAGATGTTTCCCATTATTTTGACTCAGATCCTACTAAATTAGTGGCAAGTCTGCGTGCTGATGGTAAGAAACCATCTTCTTACATTGCAGATACAACTACCGCGAATGCACAAGTCAGAACTTTATCAGAAACTGTGCGTTTAGATGCGCGGACTAAGTTATTAAACCCCAAATGGTATGAGGGGATGTTGTCTCACGGTTATGAAGGTGTGCGCGAACTTTCTAAACGGTTGGTAAATACAACTGGTTGGAGTGCGACTGCTGGCGCTGTGGATAATTGGATTTATGAGGACACGAATGAGACTTTCATCAAAGATGAGGAAATGCAAAAGCGTCTCATGAATCTCAATCCTCATTCTTTCCGCAAGATTGTTTCTACTTTGTTGGAAATGAATGGACGTGGTTATTGGGAGACGAGTGAGGAGAATTTAGACCGGTTAAGAGAGTTGTATCAGGAGGTTGAGAATCGGATTGAAGGTATAGAATAGGTTTAGATGGGCAGGTATAAAACCTGCCTATTTTTAAATGAATGAGTTTTGTGCAAAGTAAAGACGCAATTATGCTTTTCTAATTTATTATCGGATAATTTTTTTCATTAAGTTTTATTGAAACTGTTAATTAACAATTAACCATAACATCGAAAGCCACTTTTGATATATTCTTCATATTCAGATTCATCTGTTAATATCAATTTACTATGTGGATTTAATAATTGATGATCACTGCTTATTATTGTTCTCCGTCGTGAATTATTTATTTTCTCAAGATTTTCTAAAGCAGTAACACGATTTTCTCTTAAACTTCCTGTTTGATCTCCTCCATATTTTTGGCAGACAAATTTATGAGATAAAGCTAGAAATTCATGCGCCTTCAGAAATTCTTCATAAGCGGGGCTAAGAAAGGAAGGTATTAATTTGAAGAGTTTTTTTTCTTGATTCCATAAATTTATCAGATAAGCATGATCATAAGACATAAGACCACTGAAATCAGCAGAATTAACATTAGGAGGCATCATAGTAGGACGAATTCCATTTTCGTATTCTTGATGTTCTGGTGTTCCGGCAAATATCATTGATGCCCCTGATGCTAACATTAATTTAGACATGGATTTAAGAATAACTCCTACCTGTATCATACTTTCTTTTCTCATCTCTTTTTTTAACCGGTGCATACAAAGAATATTTCCTTGCACAAAAACAAAAAAAAGCCAATGATACCTTTTCCATATTAATAAGGGATTATCAATATTTTCTTTTTGAATAAAGCATCTCAAGTTTAAGAATGTTTTATAAGCAATCAGGATACTTCTTATGACTAAAAAAGCCGACGAATTTTTAGCTTGTTCTCGCTTAACATCAAAGTAACAATCATAATCTTCAACCTCCCATTTCTTTAAAGAACCGGTGAGAGTTAAGTATTTTTGAGAATAAAATGTTTCAAATGAGCCAAGAATTGAATAAGCTTGACTTAATTTAGTTACAGATTCATCTATTGATTTTGCATCTATAGATTCTTGAAATATACTGATGATCTTACATAGTTTTAATTTATCTTGATAATGTAAATTATAGATATCCGATATATCTTCAGGTCGAGATAAAAAAAAACTGGGATCTAAATTTAAAATGTTTTTGGACATGATGCTTATTTATGAAATTGTAGTTGAAAATATGTAGCCAGGGAAGCTTCTTCTAGTCGTGTTAGTGCTTCTTGAAGTAATCCCAAGCTTTCTGTTTCTAATGTCATTTAAATAATTCAAATAAAAATCTTCCGTATTTTATCTCAAATCAGATACAAAGAGGTGCGATCGCTGTTTTGGGATGTGGGGGTGTGATCGCTGTTTTGGGGTGTGGGAGTGCGATCGCTTTTTGGGGATGTGGGGTGCGATCGCTGTTTTGGGGGTGTTGGAGAGCGATCGCTGTTATGGGGATGTTGAGAGTGCGATCGCGTTTGAGGGGTATGTGGGAGAGCGATAGCGAAGCGCGACCTAGGAATCAAAAAATTAAACTTCCTCATCTAAGAATGGCAAGAGATCCTCTAAATCTCTCGCCCCATGCAAAACCCGTAGAACCTCCACTTCTCTTGAACTTTATAAAAAATCAAATAGTCCTTAAAATTCTTAATCCGCCCTTGACGAATTGTTCCCATATCAGACAAAGACGACACAACCTTACCCATATTGGGAGTTATTGCCAATTGAGCAAAAGCATACTCAACAAACTCTAAAAACTTCTCCCCTGATTCCCGATTACCATTCACCAAAATATAATTTGCTTGTTGTCTGATATCTTGAGTAGCACGATTGCGAACAATTACCTGAAAAGCCATAATTACTACTGCGCCGCACCAAAGATTGATCGGCGCAAATCCTGCCAATATTCAGGAGTTACAGGTTCAGCTTCTGAGTCCAAACCTTCTTGCAACAAACTAGCTAATTTTGCTTGAGCATCCTTACGCCGTTGATCTTGCTGCAACAACATCAAAAAATAGTCCGCTACAGTATCATAATTGCCAGATTGAAGCTGAACCTCAAGATAAGACTCAAGTTCTTTTGGTATCGGAAAACTCACATTCATAAATTTCTAATATGAATAAAATCTTATTAGTATCTTATCATTTTTTATTCTGGTGATGAATTTAGGCGATCGCGAAGCGCGACCTAGGAATCGCTGTTTGGGGATGTGTGGGGTGCGATAGCGAAGCGCTCCGCAGGAATCGCTGTTTGGGATGTGGGAGTGCGATCGCTGTTTGAGGATATTGGGAATGCGATCGCTTATTGAGGATGTTGGAGTGCGATCGCTTATTGAGGATGTGGAAGTGCGATAGCGAAGCGCTCCGCAGGAATCGCTTTTGGGATATGGGGGTGCGATCGCGTAGTTGATAAATATAACTATTCTTCTTCTGCTAATATCTGTGAAATATCACGTGCAGCATGAATTAACCGGACAATTTCAATGTACTCATCCCCTTGCAAATAAAAAATTAGATGCTTTTCAAATCCCTTAACTGCCCACTTTCGCAAACCCATTAGACGCGGATTCCCAATATCATAAACACTACCAACACCCGGTAGTTTTGCTATTTGTGAAAAAGTCTGCCTAGTAGCATCAAAAAAACTCAATGCTGCGTCAAAATTACTCTGTGCAATATAAGTAAACTGTTCATCCAGATCAGCACTAGCCTTTGGTCTAATGACAATTTTTCTAATCATTACTATGACTTGCGAATTCTTTCAAGAAGTTGGGTACGTTTTTGTTCCCACCATTCATCCGTAATCTCAATTGCCTCACCGCTATCTAATCCTTCCAATAGTAATTTTTCTATTCGTGATTTTTGGACTTTTTCTAAGTCTTGACGAATTAAGTGTCGAATATATTCGCTGGTTGTACTGTAGCCACCTTTTTCAAGCTGTTCATTGATAAAGTCCCGCATAGAATCGGGAAGAGAAATATTTACTGTAGTCATAGCTCATAAGTGTTTATTTTGCTGATTATTTAATTATGGCAAATATTGTCAATTTTTGTCAAATTAAATATTTAATGCGATAGCGCGACCTAGGAATCACTATTTGGGGATTTGGGAGTGCGATAGCGAAGCGCTCCGCAGGAATCGCTGTTTGGGGATGTGGGGATGCGATAGCGTTCGCGGAGCGTCCCGGAGGGAACTAGCGCGACATAGGAATCGCTTCCTGGTACTGTAATTATAGAATAAGCAATATAATGATAGATATGTATGTCAGCTAAAGATGTTTTTCATGGAGTTGTCAAAATAGCTTTACAAAAAGATGGTTGGCAAATTACTAATGACCCACTTACAATTAGTGTAGGAGGAGTTAATCTTTCCATTGATTTGGCCGCAGAAAAGCTAATAGCAGCAGAACGGGAAGGACAAAAAATTGCAGTCGAAGTCAAAAGTTTTTTAGAAAGATCGTCTGCTATTTCCGAATTTCATACAGCATTAGGGCAATTTATTAATTATCGGGGTGCATTGAGAAGGTTACAACCGGAGCGTGTTTTATATTTAGCAATTCCTTTAACGACTTACAAAACATTTTTTCAACTTGATTTTCCCAAAGATATGATATTAGAGAATCAGTTAAAAATGCTTGTTTATGATGTAGAGCAAGAGGTAATTTTTAAATGGATACATTAACCAGATATCGCCAGCTTATACAACAAATATTGCAGGAATATAGTAATCAAAAACCAGCTTGCGGCAATATAGAAGTTGAGACAATTTTTGATACAGAACGTGACCATTATCAAATAGTTCATGTCGGTTGGGAAGGTCAAGATTGGGTACATAGTTGTATCATTCATATTGATATTAAAGGTAGCAAAATTTGGCTGCAATGGAATGCTACAGAGGATGATATTGCTGCTGATTTAGTGGCTGCGGGAGTGAGTAAGCAGGATATTGTGTTAGGGTTTCAGTCTCCTTTTATGAGGCAATTTACAGAATATGCTGTTAGTTAAAATATTTAAGGATTATGAATAATTTGCAAGATATTACTCAAGATAGATTAGTAAGACCAATACATCCTAGTGAAGTAATTGCAGATATTTTAGATGATTTAGATATTAATCCTAGCAATTTTGCAAAAATTTTAGGAATATCTAATCAAACAATTCAGGAAATTATTAATGGTGAAGAATCCATTACTGTAGATATTGCAATTCGTCTTGGTAAAGCTTTAGGTAATGGACCTAGACTTTGGTTAAATCTTCAGCAAAAAGTTGATATTTGGGATGCTTTGCAAAGTCACAAAGAAGAATATGAGTAAGTTATGACTTTGGTTTAGAAGAAATATGGATTTTATCACGCTCTATCTACCTTCATCAATTCAAATAACAGATAATCAATTTTTTAAATTATGTCAAATTAATGAGTTAATCAAAATTGAACGTAATGCTGATGGTAGTCTGATATTAAAGACTTTATCGGGTGGTATATCTAGCAATATTAACGCTGGTTTAACTGCTCAATTAGCAAATTGGAACGATGACAAATCACAAGGTGTAGTTTTTGGTTCTGATGTCGGTTTTATTTTACCCAATGGTGCTATTCGTTCTCCTAGTGCTGCTTGGATAAAATTAGAAAAATGGAATAATTTAACAGAGGAAGAAAAGGAAAAGTTTCCTCCTATTTGTCCAGATTTTGTAATTGAGTTACTTTCTCCCAGTGATAGTTTGAAAACTACACAGAAAAAGATGAAAGAATATATAGATAATGGTGTGCGTTTAGGTTTATTAATTAATCGTAAATTTCGTCAAGTAGAAATTTATAGACCAGGTAAGGATGTTGAGGTTTTGGATTCTCCTGCTACGGTTTCGGGGGAAGATATTTTAAAGGGTTTTGTTTTGAATTTAGGGATGATTTGACTTACTAATATTCTCTTTGAGGATGTAGCGAAGCGCGACCTAGGAATCGTTTTTGGGAATGTGGAGTGTGATAGCGAAGCGCGACCTAGGAATCGCTTTTGGGATATGGGGGTGCGATAGCGAAGCGCGACCTAGTAGTCTGTCAAGGACTAATTGACGGGTAAATAAATTTCTCTTCTTCCTTCTTCCTTCTTCCCTCTTCCTTCGTGTTCTTCGTGTCTTCGTGGTTCATTTTTTCCTTATCCGTCAAAATTTATTTGACAGACTACTAGGAATCGCTTCAAAAATACTTAACTCATCAATTGATTTAAAACCAACACAGTTAACCCTGGTAAAGAAGGTAAACGTATATCATTAGTTAAGAAAAAAGACGCACCACCATAAACAGCAGTAGCCATTTGAATAGCATCTGGTGTTCTTAAATTGTAATCTGCTCTTAATTTAGCTGCATTTTCAGCAATATCTGGTAAAACTTCAATAGTTGTTAAACCTGGTAAAGAAGGTAATGGGTGGATTTTTTAACGCCAACTTACTTAGTCCTATAGACGGCTATTTAAATCATCTCAAAGGATAAATTATGACTTTTGAGAAAATCATGGCTGAAATGATCTACCACATTGGTATCACTCAATTCTAAATTGTAGAAATCTGCAAACTCATGATCAATATATGGTCCTGCGTGCCAAGTTCCTACCTCTAATTTAATAAAACAATTTCCCGGAATCCGAAAAGCTGCAATTTCTGATAACACAGGTTCATTCATATCATTATTAGGTGGACAAACTGCCATTAACCATTCTTTACCATCCAAAGAACCTAAACATTGAGTGCATTTACTATGACGAGTAATTTGATGAAATTTTCGGCCATTTTCCTGCAACCGCATAATATAAAAACGGGGAATACCATTTTTTAAATTTAACTGTGCATCTTCTTGATCGAAATTTTCTCCATCTTTACTCGCATATATCACTTGTCCATAAAGTTGAAAATTTTCTGGTGTAATCAATTGAGACTGCAATTTTTGAATTGTTGGTAATGCACTCATAACTTCTTTCCTCTATATCTTATTTACATACAATCTAACAACGCCTGTTTAAATTCTGCTGCTGTTTGAAAATAAATTTGTGGTTTTTCCTGCAAAGCTAAATCTATCACCTTTGCTAACTTTTGGGGAATACCATGATGACGTTGAAGAATAGGAACAGGATTATTTTGCAAAACCGATAACCAAGGATCACCTGTAAAATCACGGGGAAAATATCCCGTCAACATATTATACAAACAAGCTGCCGTTGCCCATACATCAATTTCTGGTAACTCATCCTTAAAATTTAGCACCTGTTGACGGGGCATAAATGCAGGTGTTCCCATCATCTTGGTACCTGTTAAAGTTTGTCCACTTAACCCAGCTAAATCAAATGCTTTAGATAAACCATAATCGCCTATTTTTATGACTAGTTTATCGTTTATTTTACTAATAAAAATATTATTTGGTTTTAAATCTTGATGAACTAAACCCTTACCTTTAGTTATGATGCCATTAACTGATTTAATATTGGAAATTTCGACTTCATGGGCATATATCAAACCATCGAGAACTTGCAAAGTTACATCTACGGCAATATCAATAGGTAACCGCCACCCGGATCTTTGCATTAAATCCCAAACATTACCCCCTGAAAAATATTCCATTGTAAAAAAGAAAGTATTTTCCACAAAGCCATAATCTAACAATTGCACGATATGAGGATGTTGTAAAATCTTGATATTTTCTGTTTCTCTCAGAAACATTTCTATCCCCTGTTTTTGAGTCGCAACCGCAGGTAACATGATCTTAATAGCGATGGATCTCTTAGTTTGAATATGCTTGGCTAAAAATACTTCTCCAAAGTCACCTTTACCTAATGACTTGATTAAATTATAGCCAGATATACTTTGAAGACTGACATTACCATCTTGCGCTAAATTTAGAAGCTTTTTAGTAATAGTTAAAAATTTTATTTTAGCATTTTCTTCTTGAACAGGTAAATCTGGTATTTTGTTTAATTGTTCTTCTACTTGTACCCCAATTTTAAAAAGAATATCACCTAATTTAATTTCATCACCATCTTGTAAATTATATTCGGGAAAGTTTAATTTTATAGCTTCTTTTGCTAGTTGTTGCTTTTGTCTTTGTCCAATATTTTTGCCATTCACAAAAGTACCATTTAAACTTCCTAAATCTCGCACACGAATATCTGGAGGATTAATATCAAGTAAACAGTGGTAGCGGGAAATAGTCATATCAACCTTATCCGCTATTTGCAAGTTGCAATCATCGTTTCTGCCAACAATACAAGTGCTGCGAGATTCAAAAACATATTGTTGTCTAGAAAGTTTACCCTGTGTGATGGTAAGTGTAATTTTAGATGGCATTTTTAATAATTAATAATTCAACTTTTAACTAGTACCGCAAGGCGGAATTTAGAATTTAGAATGAATACAGCATAAGCTTTTCACTGATTCGGAATGGTTCATTAACTTACGCCGGACTGTACTAGTGCTTATGCAAAGTTAATTTCTAAGTAAGTAGGCATAATTAAATATAACATGGGTAAGCAGCTAAATAATAAAAAAGGGAGAAGAAAAATATCTTCTTTTCCCTAATTGTTCAAAAACATCTGGTAAAAATTAAATATGCTTCTTCCAGAACCCTTGTAGAGACGTTTCGTAAAATGTCTCTATATTTTTTTCGGGAGATGTCTAATCAGTAAAATTTAGATTTTACCAATGCTGTGTAGTCCTAAAATAATCCCTGCTCCTAAAATATGCCCAAAGGAAGCAGTTGCTAGTACCGCAGGTAAACCAAAACCACCGAAAAATTGAGGTGATGGTAATTCTGGTTTAGCGTTAGCTTGCTCAATAGTAAATTTACCTACAGCAATAGCAAAAATATTGGCAATAATCATAATTACGCCAATATTAGGACTCCATTCTAGAGATGTGGTAACTGTAGCCAGTAAGTTTGAACTCAACATCTAATTTACTCCTGATATGTTTGGATGCTTGACAATATCATCTAAATATTGAGTAATAAAAATCTATATCATTCTTTACTTTGTAGCAAATTTTAACATTTATTTTCACTTAATCATAGAAACACTTGCTGTGCTTAATAGAAATTTTTGATCTTTGTTGTCATGCTGATGGTCTCTGGAAAGGCTGGTAATTGCTAAGATAAGAGTTATTATTTCCTGGATTGATCATGTCCTCAACTCTTGATTCCTTACCACCTGCACTAAATAAAATCGTCCACCGCTTTCAACGCGCTACAGAACCTAAACGACGCTATGAACAATTAATATGGTATGCTCAAAAGTTACCAGAGTTCCCTGAAGCCGGGAAACTTCCAGAAAATAAAGTTCCAGGTTGTGTTTCTCAGGTGTATGTTACGGCATCATTAGAAGATGATAAAGTCATGTTTCAGGGTGATTCTGATTCCCAATTAACTAAGGGATTGTTAGCATTATTAATAGCAGGATTAAATGGATCAACACCTACAGAAATAGTCCAACTCACTCCTGATTTTATTCAAGAGACTGGCTTAAATGTGAGTTTGACACCTTCCCGCGCCAATGGGTTTTACAATATTTTCAAAACAATGCAAAAAAAAGCTTTGGAATCTAAATTAGTAAATTAGGACTTGGGGAAAAAATAAAGTTTTTTAAAGTTTTGGATGTGAAGTTTAACCAGTTCCCATACTCTGTATGGGATGAAGAGGAGAAGGCTCTGCCTTCAATAAATAAAGAGGCAACCAGCCTCTGTGACAGCATTCCCATACAGAGTATGGGAACGAGATATTATCTATAACGTTCCGCATCTGGGAATTGATAAATTATGCTCCTTCTGAGCGATCAATTTTCTGACCAGGAGAAGATTCATAAAGAGCATCTAACTGTTCCCTGGCATCATCAAGATTAATTGAACGCATAACCAACAGTGGTTCTTTAATCATATTACCTGTACTATCTAACAATTCAGGATGGGGGACATACTGTTTTCTAGCTGCATAATAACCAAAGCCACCTTGTGATGATTGGTTAGCTGGATAAGTTCGTTCCCTATCGAAACTGAACATGATCAGATTCCTAATTAAATTACCAACAGCTATGAATGCCAAAACGGTGAAAGCTAAAATATAAAGTAGGTGTAGCATTAGATTTTCCTCCAGAACAGCAAAGGTTGAAATGTTATTTGGTAAAACTTAAAACTCCGCAAAAAAATAATTTACGGTAAAAGAAAATGTAAAATTCTTTACTTGTGCGCGTATGTTATATGATGCAATCCTTATATTCATATTAAGGTAACATGAGATACATTATTTTTTTATGAAAACAATGTTAAGAATTGTCTAATATCTTTACAATTTCCACTTTATTTAGATTTTGTCAAGGGATTGATTATTCCTTGGACTGACCTAAACGCATTCCCACAACCCAACATTCTGTAACTAATTGATGCCAAGGCATTACAGTCGCCATATCAATTCCCACTTCTTGATCAGTTGCTTTAAATAACATCTTTGCGGTGTTGAGTTCATTTTGTGCATCCTTAACTCGCTTTAGTAAGTTTAGTTGCTCTTGTTCACTCATGAATTGAATTCTCTCATTTTCCAGAATTTGACGATATCGCTCAAACCAATATTGAAAATCTTCTAACAGTGGTTCTAAGACTGATTTGAGTAAATCAGCGTTTGATAGATTCGAGTCCCCCATATATGAGAAGCATATTTCTTAATTATTCTTCTAGATTAACATTATTTACGATTCTTAACAATCAGTTCAGAATTGCTCACATCAAAAAAGCTGTAACTTTCTATCTGAAGCATGATTATATAAATTTGGCAATAAGTTTGTAAAGCTCCTTGGGAGTAAATCTAGATACCTCTAAGGGAACAAATTAGTCATTAGTCATTAGTCATTGGTCATTAGTCACCGAATCAGTAGGGGCGTATAGCAATACGCCCCTACTGAACCACGAAGGGACGAAGAACATGAAGGAAGGAAGAAGAAGGAAGAAGGAAGACATATTGTTTTTCTGTTTCCTGTCCTCTACTCGTAGTTGGGCTAAATTAGGAAAAACCATAGCCGGTGGACTATTATTTATTTTGTAAAGAAATTTTTTGTCAAGTTTATAGTTTAACAGCCGATGTCGCCAAATCAAGAAACCCCACCAGTCGAAAAAATCTATTTACCCCGTACCAGCGAATCAGAAACATTGAAGAAGATTCGTCACACAGCTTCGCATATCATGGCAATGGCAGTGCAAAAGCTATTTCCTAAAGCGCAAGTCACAATTGGTCCTTGGATTGAAAATGGTTTTTATTATGACTTTGATAGTCCAGAACCCTTTAGCGATAAGGATTTGAAAACCATTCAAAAGGAAATGGTCAAAATTATTAATCGTAAATTGCCATTAATTCGCGAAGAAGTCAGCCGCGAAGAAGCACAAAGTCGCATTGAAGCTATTAAAGAACCCTATAAGTTGGAAATTCTCGGAGATATTAAAGAAGAACCCATCACAATTTACCATTTAGGAGATCTATGGTGGGATTTGTGCGCTGGTCCTCACGTCGAAAATACTAACGAAATTAATCCCAAAGCTATAGAATTAGAAAGCGTTGCTGGTGCTTATTGGCGGGGAAATGAAAATAATGCCCAATTACAACGCATTTATGCTACTGCTTGGGAAACTCCTGAACAACTCGCAGAGTACAAACGCCGGAAAGAAGAAGCCTTGCGTCGTGACCATCGTAAACTGGGTAAGGAATTAGGATTATTTATCTTTTCCGATTTAGTTGGTCCTGGTTTACCTTTGTGGACTCCTAAAGGGACTTTACTAAAAACGATTTTGGAAGACTTCCTCAAAAAAGAACAATTAAAACGGGGTTATCTCCCTGTATCTACTCCTCACATTGCCAGAGTTGATTTATTTAAAACATCTGGACATTGGCAGAAATACAAGGAAGATATGTTTCCTTTAATGGCTGAAGATGAGGAAGCAAGAGCAATAGAACAGGGTTTTGTCCTCAAGCCCATGAATTGTCCTTTCCATATCCAAATATACAAGAGTGAGTTACGTTCTTATCGGGAATTACCGATGCGTTTGGCGGAATTTGGCACGGTTTACCGTTATGAACAATCGGGAGAATTGGGTGGTTTAACCAGGGTGCGCGGTTTTACTGTTGATGATTCTCATTTGTTTGTGACTCCCGAACAGCTAGACAGTGAATTTCTCAATGTTGTAGATTTGATTTTGACCGTTTTCAAAAGTCTGCAATTAAAGAATTTTAAAGCTAGACTCAGTTTCCGTGATCCTACCAGTGATAAGTATATTGGTTCTGATGAAGCTTGGGATAAAGCTGAGGGGGCGATTCGTCGCGCTGTGGAACAGTTGGGAATGGATTATTTTGAAGGGATTGGGGAAGCGGCTTTTTATGGTCCTAAACTCGATTTTATCTTCAGTGATGCTTTAGAACGAGAATGGCAATTGGGAACTGTCCAGGTAGATTACAATTTGCCTGAACGTTTTGATTTAGAATATGTAGCTGAAGATGGTTCGCGTAAACGTCCGGTAATGATTCACCGCGCACCTTTTGGATCTTTAGAACGGTTAATTGGGATTTTAATTGAAGAGTATGCGGGTGATTTCCCGTTATGGTTGGCACCTGTGCAAATCAGGTTATTACCTGTAGGTGATCTTCAGTTAGATTTTACCAAAGAGGTGGTAGCGAAGATGGTGGCGTTGGGTATTCGGGCGGAAGTGGATTTAAGTGGCGATCGCTTGGGTAAGTTGATTCGTAATGCAGAAAAGGATAAAATACCTGTAATGGCGGTGGTTGGTGCCAAGGAAGTGGAAGCCAATAGCTTGAGTATTCGTACCCGTGCTTCTGGGGAATTGGGAGTAATAACTGTAGATGAAGTTGCGGGTAAAATTACAGAAGCGATCGCTAACTTTAGCAACTTTTAAGTAAACAATAGGCTGGGTAAATCTCAGCCCAAAAGTAAATTAACTCAAAATCAAATTATGAGTACCACAAAAAATCAAGTGCAATCTCTTTTACAGCAACTTCCAGATGATTGTTCAATTGAAGATATTCAATATCATTTATATGTAATTGAAAAAGTCCGTCGTGGCTTAGAAGTAGCTGATAGAGAAGGAACTATTTCACAAGTAGCAGTAGAAGAACGGTTGAATAAATGGCTTATCAAGTAGTTTGGTCTTCCACTGCAATAGAAGATGTAGAAGCGATTTATGCAAAGTTTAATGAATGAGGGAGTTGTGAATATGAATGAAGAAGTTTTCCAAGAGATTAGAAGTGTTATTACTACTATTTCAATACTTCAGTCCAGAGAGAGAGTGTTTAGACAGGAATTAGATTTTTTTAACCAAAGTTGGAAAGATGCCTCTGAGGAAGCTTGTAGGATTCTCTTTATTGGGGCATTCAAAAGACTTGAACATGAGATTATGTTCTTATGTATTGAAGTGTATTCATTGCACGAAGGTATTGCCAAAAAACGCTCTCTCTACTCAAAAGTAATTAGGCAAAATGGAAAACTTTTATCACAAGTAGATAAAACACCTGGAGATGAAAATAGTTATCAGTGTCTCGGTATAATTGGCTCTCATGGAAAGAGGGACTGCACTACTGAGGAGAAAAACGATATGATACAGAAAGAAGAATATAAAAATAGGGAAGAAATAAGAGATAATTCTGGTATTACCTCCCATAACCATGATGAAATTAATGAGTGGTTTAATCAAGTTTTAGACGAGGACATATTATCAACACTGAATGAGTACCGACAAAAATTCGCTCATAGGCTTGATAACTTAGAAAATTTAAAGCTAGAGCAAAATATAGGTAGTCCTGATAATGTTGAGAAAATATTAGATGTTGTGTCGACAGTGCTAGATAAATATAAGTGCTGTTTCCAAGATATTATTGTGTATACAAGGTCTGAATTATTTACAGGGTTTGACCATTTTGAATATGACTCACTATCTAGATTGAAGTTAGCGTTATCACTTGAGACTGAAAAAGAGGAGCTTCAAATTATAGAGAAAGTTTCAATTTCTGAGACACCCAGTACCACAAACTAAAACCCAGCCTACAACTTTTTTGAGCCTTGTAGAATGAATTTTGGAGTAACAAATGCTAAATCTTGAATATCTTACCAACACAGAAGGAAATACTATTGCAGTAGTAATTCCTATTGACATCTGGAGACAATTACTACCTACAGAAGATGCTTCCTTGGATGAACTTGCTGAAGCAGTAGAAGACTATTGTATGAACAAAGCTATGAATGAATCTATGAATACCCCATTACTAAATCGATCCAAAGCCTTGGCTTATCTTGAGGAATAATTATCTTGGAAGTCCAATACCGTCAGGCTTTTTTGAAAGACCTGAAACAATTGAAGAGTTCGACATCATACCAACGCATCTACGAACTTGCATTTACAACTCTAGAAAACATTAATTTGTTAGAGGAGATTCCTGATATTAAAGCCATGCGAGGTTATAATGGTCGCTATCGTATTCGGATTGGTGATTATCGTATTGGCATAGAAGTTAATGGAGATATTATAGAAGTAATGCGCGTTCTACATCGTCGAGAATTTTATCGTTATTTTCCCTAGAAATTGGCCACATTTTATGACAAGGCAACACAATAAAATCAAGCAAAATCCCAAAATTTCTCACTTAAAAGCACATCAATATTCAGGCTAAACTCCCACAAATCAGGAAACTCAATCTGAGGATAATCCTCCCTAACTTCCATCAAAGCCTCTTCCCAAGCTTGATCTAAAACTTCTATAAAATACCGTTTGAGACTAGGGGATTGTTTCAGAAGAATTTTTAACTGACGACGTTGTTCTCGAATCGTCACTTCCCAGCCACGGTTATCATACTCACTATTAATATAAATCCGTTTTAATAAATGCACCCATAGCACAATTGAGCGGCTTTCAACCTCAGCCCTATCCCTACTCGCCAAGATTTCTATCTCCTCAATTAAATGTTCCACATCCAAACCATAAAAATCCCGCGCCTTGAGTCGGAGGATTGTATCCTCTAGCCATAGATATTGATCACGATTATAAAGACCTGTTTTAGCCAATTCAATTTCTGTCATATCTAACAGCTTGTCTAAATAATCTATTTTAGCTCATCAAGCAGATTAAGACATTTACTGATTTACTCTATCCTAAGCATAGGATTTATTTATGTATATATTCTCTTATGATAACATGGCATAAAAACTTATAAAGAAATTGTTACAAAGTTTAGTAGAATGACCTCATTACACAAATGAGTATTTTTTCTTATTGACATGATAGCGGATCAATTTCCTTGGCTTACCGCAATTGTCCTATTTCCCCTTCTGGCATCCTTTCTTATCCCTGTATTGCCGGATAAAGACGGCAAACTTGTCCGTTGGTATGCACTGGGCGTAGGTATTGCCGACTTTATTTTGATGTGTTACGCCTTTTGGAAACATTACGATGCCAGTAATACCAGTTTTCAACTCGTAGAAAACTATGCCTGGATGCCCCAGATAGGACTCCACTGGGCAGTTTCCGTTGATGGTATTTCCGCCCCCTTGGTACTTTTGGCGGGCTTTGTTACCACACTGGCGATTTTTTCAGCTTGGCAAGTAGACCGCAGACCAAAGCTTTTCTATTTTCTCATGCTTGTGTTGTATTCTGCACAGGTTGGGGTATTTGTCGCCCAAGACTTACTCTTATTTTTCATTATGTGGGAAGTCGAACTAATTCCCGTCTATTTATTAGTCTGTATTTGGGGTGGACAACGGCGACGCTACGCAGCTACAAAATTCTTACTTTATACCGCAGCAGCTTCTATATTTATCTTGATAGCAGCCCTGGCAATGGGGTTATATGGCGGCGGAAATGTCACTTTTGATGTTGCAGAACTGGCACAAAAACAATATCCACTGACGCTGCAACTGTTACTATATGCAGGTTTGTTAATTGCCTTCGGCGTAAAATTGGCAATTTTCCCCTTCCATACTTGGCTACCTGATGCCCACGGTGAAGCATCTTCTCCCGTATCTATGATTTTAGCGGGTGTGTTGTTGAAAATGGGTGGATATGGACTAATTCGCCTGAATCTTGACCTGCTTGCCGATGCTCATATTTATTTTGCCCCGGTTCTGGCTATTCTCGGTGTTGTCAATATTATCTATGGTGCTTTAAATTCTTTTGCCCAAACGAACATGAAACGGCGTTTGGCTAATTCGTCAATTTCCCACATGGGTTTTGTATTACTAGGAATTGCATCTTTCACCGATTTGGGCATCAACGGCGCAATGTTGCAAATGATCTCCCATGGTTTAATTGCTTCCGTGTTGTTCTTTTTGGCTGGTGTAACTTATGACCGTTCCCGCACAATGGTAATGGCAGAAATGGGCGGTATTGGTCAAGCCATGCCAAAAGTATTCGCGCTCTTTACAATAGGGGCAATGGCATCTTTGGCGTTACCAGGAATGAGTGGCTTTGTTAGTGAACTGGCGATTTTTATCGGCATCACAACTAGCGATGTTTACACTTCCACATTCTGTACTGTCACCGTTTTTCTAGCCGCTGTGGGAGTTATTCTCACACCTATTTATCTACTTTCTATGCTGCGTCAAGTATTTTACGGTTCTGGAGCAGCCCTGATGTGCGATATTAACAATGTCGGCTTTGAAAATCTCGAAGATGAAGGAACGGCTTGTTTTGGTACAGATTGTCTCTTGCCTGGGGAAACTTTATATACTGATGCCAGACCCCGTGAAGTGTTTATTGCTGCCTGTTTTCTGGTGTTAATTATTGGCATTGGTTTCTATCCTAAAGTGGCTATGCAGATGTATGACGCGAAAACTGTAGCTATCAATACTCATGTTCGCCAATCTTATACGATCATTTCCCAAACTAATCCCCGTGTTTATGCCAGTGGATTTTTCCCTGGGCAAATTCCAGCAACCGAGTTAACACCTGTTTTGGGAACCTTAAAATAGGCAAATAACGACTAAGAGAAGTATGGAGAACATAACGCTCTCCTACTCCTTAAATATTTGTCAAGTCACTTGACTTTATATTGAGGACAAAGAGAGTTAAGATACTCAAGGTTTCCTAACTTTTTTTATAGAATTATTGCCCTAATTAAACTCATGAATGCTGCTCGCTTAATTCGCTTTACATCTTTATCACTCATAACAGTTTTGGGGCTGCTATCACCTGCCTATGCTGAGGTAAAAAAGCCATCAAATCCTGTTAGTCCAGCCAAACCCACTACTCAAACAAAACCAACTACTCCAGCCAAACCCATTACTCAAACAAAACCAACTACTCCAGCCAAACCCACTACTCCAGTCAATCCTGTTAATACAGATCAGCCTAACACCCTCAGTCCAACTGGAATAAGTGGTAATATCTTAAGTATTGAGGGAGGCGATCGCTTAATAAAAGATGCAGAGCAAGCAGTTACTAGTCAAAATTACACCCTAGCCATCAAAAAATTCCAAGAAGCTCGCCAAGTTTATAATCAATTATCCAGCATTTATCAAGACCTCAATGCTAGTTTTACAGGTATTGACATTCGAGCATCGGATTCTCACCGCAAGAATGCCTTAGCAACTGCCCAAAAACGAGATGAAGCCACCTATCAATTAGCCCTAGTACATCGAGCGCAAAATCAGCCAGAATTAGCTATACCTTTGCTAGTGCAAATCATTAAAAGTCAAAACCCTACCAGAGAATTAGGTAAAAAAGCTTATCAACAATTATTAGAATTAGGTTTTGTAGATGTACCCTTTCCCCGTCAAGGTAATAAATAATTGGCAAAGGGTAACAGGCAACAGTCAACCGCAACATATCTGTTAATAATAGAGAAGTAAGTTTTTTCAGAAATTGCCATGATAAGTCCGCAGCAAGTCGAGGAAATGATCAAGGCAGGGCTGCCAGATGCCCAAGTGCAAGTACAAGACTTGACAGGTGGTGGTGATCACTATCAGGTAACAGTAGTTTCATCGCAGTTTGCAGATAAAAGACTGGTGCAACAACACCAACTAGTTTATAGCGCATTGCAACAAGCCCTGTCAAGCGAAGCCATTCATGCTTTAGCTCTTAAAACCTACAGTCCCGCAGATTGGCAAGCAGCAAACTAATTTGAGATTGAGGATTTTGCATTGAGAAAACAAAATCTAAAATTGTATCAACTATTGACTTTCACAAAATAAAGGAAATAACTAATCATGACCCCAGAAACCAAAGCAAAAATTGATAACTTAGTACAACAAAACAAAATTATGGTTTTCATGAAGGGCAACAAATTAATGCCCCAATGTGGTTTCTCTAATAATGTCGTGCAAATTCTCAATACCTTGGGAGTTCCCTTTGAAACCCTAGACGTACTTGCAGATTCTGAAGTTCGTCAAGGCATCAAAGAATATTCCAACTGGCCAACAATTCCCCAAGTATACGTTAATGGTGAATTTCTGGGCGGTTCTGATATTTTGATTGAAATGTACAACAAAGGTGAATTACAACAAACAGTAGAAGTAGCCTTAGCTTCTTAATATCATTTATTAGGTGTAGGTTGGGTTAAGGAACGCAACCCAACACCTGATTTTTATTAGCTACAATTGCAAATTTATTTTTAAATATTAAATTATTTATTACATATAGAAATCATAAATAATATTTGCAAAAATTTAAGTAGGGTGAGCATTGCCCACCGCTAATGCCCACTAATCCGGATATTTCAATAATCAAATATTATTCCTATATATTTTTTACCAAAACTATGAATAATAAAACAAAGATAGAAGATTGCGGTTATACGTTCATCGGTTCAGCAGTTGATAATTTAGTCCGCCATCTTGAAGGTCAATCATCTCTACAATTATATCCTGAATTTCGAGAACGAAGAGAACGTGCCAATGAATTATTATTTGATTTAGTTGGTAAACAACCAGGTTTATTTTATATTCGTCGTCAAGGAACAGGAAAAGAACCAGGAGAAGAAATTTGGGAACTAACTATAGCCACAGATCAAGAAAACTTTCAACTACCAAAAAAACTGAAAAAGCTAGGAAAAACTTTAGCATTTAAAGCTGCTATTCGTCAAGATGGATATGGCGGATTTAAAATTTTATCAGCTTATTTACTACATGAATTGCGGGGAAATATTGACGGCTATGCTTTACCTTATTGGTTGCGGTTAATCCCCAATAATCAACATCGTCTAGATATTCCCAAACCATTATTGGCAAAAATTAAAAATATGCCAATTTGTGGAAATCATGTCCCCACAGAAGATCAACTTAAAGCCTGGAAAGCATTTTTAAAAGTTGAAGAACGCATTGCTAAATCACGGCAATTTTGTGTATCTTTCCGAATTTATCATAATGGCTCAAATTCTCGACAAATCGCTTTAGAAGTTAAAGTTAATTCAGCTACCCTTAACGGTTCTGACGAAAATATTTTAGGGATAGAGAACTTTTGGGAACGGGTAAGAAAAGCCAAAAATCAAGAAGTTAAATTTTTAGATTCTGTACCCACAGACAGAAATCGTCGTAACAGTCGTCAATTAGGAACTATTGAAAAAATTGATCAAAAAAATAATTTGATTCATGTTCGATTAGAACGGGAAATAATCGAATATATAGCCAAAGGTAATTATCAACTTCCCAATAAAGGCTATTTATTTTTTGATGCTGCTGGAGATATCAAACAGATTGAACGCAAAGAAAAAGCCTTAGAACAATTAAGACAAGGACGCACTCAAAATCCCTATTTAGGTAACTTTCTATTTGACGCTTCCCAAGCCAGACCGATTATCAAAAGGATTAAACTTCAATCAAAAGACTTATTATTATCTACCGCTAATGCTGGACAAAAAGCCGCAGTGGAAAAAGTCCTTTCCGCAGAGGATTTAGTGCTGATTCAAGGACCTCCAGGTACAGGTAAAACTACCGTAATTGCAGAGATTTGCTATCAGGTAGCATTGCGCGGTGGACGAACATTAATTACATCTCAAGCCAATTTAGCAGTTGATAACGCCCTCAGTCGCTTAGTTCACAATCCCGTTATTCGCGCTATCAGAAAAGGACGAGCCGAAAAAGTGGGAGAAGAAGGACAACCATTTTTAGAAGATCAAGTAATTGGTACATGGCTACAAAATACCGCGACTGACTGCGAAAATAATCTGAGTCAACGTCACGAAAATATTAAAATCTTAAATCAATTATTACCATTATCATCACGATTTACAGACTATTTTCTTGCAGAGGCAGAAGTAAATCACCAACAGAATGAACTCAAGAATGAAAAACTAACTTTAGAAGCATCTTATCAAAAACAAGAACTTGAATATAATCAAACTTTAGGAAATAAAAATGAAATTGCATCCTTAATTACTGGGTTAGAAAATATTCTCAAAAATCCCACTAATATAGATTGGGAATCTTCAGAAATTAACAATTTTTTACCACAAATTAAACCTTATACAGAAAATAACCAACAAGTAGAGGATTTTCGGGAAAATGTGCGTCAAGCTATTAAATGTATTGAGGAACTTGGTTTTGTCCGTCCGGGATTTGGTGCATTTGGGTTAGCAGTTTGGTTACAGGAAAATATCACAACTCATATTTCTCAATTTAAACCAGGATTAAAGGATGCTAATGATGTTGGTTTAGCTATTTCAGAAGTAGCAAAATTAGTTTATATTTGTCAACAGCATTCTGTATCTTTGGAGAAATTAGAAACAGATCATCAAAATTCTCATGACCAAAACGATTTACAGTCAACAATTCAAATTTGGGAAAATCGCAAACGAGAAATTGATTATATTGTTGAAGCCATTGTCGAATGGAAATCTACAGCTTACAATAACTTGTATCAAGCATTGAAAGAATGTCAAGAATCTGATTTTGAATTAACAGAAAGTATGGTGGGTTTACCATTAGGTCTATTGATGTTTGCTAAGACATTAAAATTAACTATTGTTCCTAAAAATTATCAAATCAGTTTACCAGATTGGGGAGTATTAACAAAAGCCATATCTTATGAAATAGCGGGTAACTTTACTGATAGAAAAGGTAAAAAACATGATTTTAGTTATTTTTTACAAGAAAGTTTTAGTCAAATTCCTATAGTATTATCAAAAATTGATCAAATTCAATGGCAAACAACCTATCAAAAACTCCAAAATTATCAACTCCTGCACCCAAAACAGCGAAAATTGCTAGTTGAAAATACTCAAGTCTTTTTAATTAGATTAGAAAAAACTTATGGTAAATCCTTTGAATGGAATAATATTGAAGCTACTCTTACCCGTATTACCCAAGAATTACTAGATATTATCTTAGTTTATGCCCGTCAATGTGTTTTAAGACTGAAGACTGAAGCTGAACAACAATTAGAAATTTTACAAGAACAATTTCAAGAACTTCCGCAAAATACAATTTCTTCAGAAGAAATATCTGAAGCTAAATCTCAGGCAAAGAAAACTAAAGAAGCTGCTAATTTAAAATTGGCAGAGGTTATTAATAAATTACAAGCACTTCATAAACAGCAAAATATCCCGCTGCCATTACGGATTTTAGCAGAAAAATATCTAACTAGACAAGCAAATATTTGGGGAAAATCCCAGGAGTTTTGTCAACAAGTCAAGTTTTGGGAAAATCGCATCAATGAAATAGAAACTCTGATTTCATCATTAGCACCTTTTACTATTTTAGAAACAATTAAAGACTCTTTAAATCAGGAATTTACAAATTCGCAAGCAGAAGCTGATATTTATCAACAACAAGTTGCAGAATTACGAATCATAATATCTGATTTAGAACAGCAATTACAATTACAGTTATCAGATAGTTTGATTAGAGAACGGAATTGGTGGCAATCAATTTGGCAAACTATACCAGATAAACTAAAACCAGAATTATCTAATGATAATTTATTTGACCCAGACTCTTTAGTCAGTATTCAAAATAAATTTAAGTCATGGAAACGACAGCTAAAAAGTGAAGAAAATTATCTGCACAAATATCAAAATTTTGTGCAAGATTGGGTTGCAAAACTCCGTCAACCGTCAGAACGAGATAGTAAGGATCTAAGAGGAATTTATTTAGATAATGCTAATGTAGTGGGGATTACTTGTGTTCAAGCTGCTAATTATAATTTCTCAGAAGAATTTCAATCTTTTGATGTTGTGATTATTGATGAAGTTAGTAAATGCACTCCTCCAGAGTTACTAATTCCGGCGTTAAAAGGTAAAAAATTAGTCATGGTAGGAGATCATCGGCAATTACCACCCATGCTTGATACTAGCACTGTGGAAGAAGTTGCTAAAGCAATGGGTAATACTAGAGAAGAATTGCAATTTTTAGAAGAATCATTATTTAAAAGTCAGTTTGAAACCGCTGATAAAAGCATTAAAAAAATGCTAAATACTCAATATAGAATGCACCCGATGATTATGGGTGCAATTAATCAATTTTATCATGGTAAATTGGAATGTGGGATTTTAGAACCTGATACCAAACGCGCTCATAATTTAGCAGGGGAAGTTATTCAATCTGATCATCATCTATGCTGGGTGAAAATGCCTAGAGAAAATGAGTTTCAAGAAGAACGAAATGGAACTTCATTTTTTAATACTAAAGAAATTGATGTGATTGAAAGTATTTGTCAGCAATTTGAAACTGTTTGGGTTCATAAAGTTGCGAATGGAGAACCAAAAAAAGAAATAGCTGTAATTACATTTTATGGCGCTCAATTAAGAAAAATTGATGAACGCTTGCAATCTGAACTTTTCCCTTCTTTACAAATTAGAACGGGTACAGTTGACAGATTTCAAGGTATGGAAAGACCAGTTGTAATTGTGAGTATGGTAAGGAATAATCAACAAGGAGATGTAGGATTTGCCAATAAACCAGAACGGGTAAATGTGGCTTTTTCTCGCGCTCAAGAATTACTGGTAATTGTCGGTTGTCACGATTTATTTACAGCTAAACCCGGTACAGTAGGTAATATGTATTCTCAAGTTGCAAATACTGTTAATGATCATGGAGGGTTTATTGATGTTTCCTGCTTCTGTAGTTAAAAAAATTGATGAAAATCTGAAATATCTAGTTGAAAAAATTGAAGCTGAAAGTTCTGGTTTATCAGTTTTAGCAGCGCGTCAATTTCGCTATACTGTGACTCAAAATTCTCTAGAATTAACTATTAAAGAACCTCGCAATTTTAATATCTTAGAAGAGTTTATTATTCGGGCTGGTATGGAATTTAATCCTCCGCCTACAGCTAATGACTTAGCATCTATCTTAGGGCTGGATTCTGTTTTTGTTAAAAGTACCATTGCTAATCTGCAATCTTTACAAACTCTAGCAGATACACCTCAAATTACTGTCACAGCAGAAGGGAGTTTATTTTATGCACAGGGTTCTGTGCCTAAGCCTCCATACACTGTACAAATTTATGCAATTACTGATAATTTAGCCGAGAAAATTATATTTCAATATGAATCATTGGAAGATATTGTAATTAATCAGCCAGATTTATCAGAATTTGTAAATATTGAAGCAAAAAATCCAGCAATTTCTAGTTTAAAACTTGTAGATATTCAGGACATTGTGCAAGCTTCTAATTTACCTCTTCATGTCCCCAAAGAAGGTAAATTTATTACTGATTTTAAAGTGCGAGGTATTACACAAACTATGGGGAAAAATATCTCTCTGTTTGTGATTTATGATGAAAATCAAGATAAATTAAATATCCAAATCAGAAGCGGTAAAGAAATTTTAGAAGTTGCGACACAGAAGATTGCTCAATTGTACAGTGCAGAAAAACTATCTTTAGAAGAATTATGTCAATTATCTGAAGAAACTAATTCCCCGTAGGTTGGGTTGACGCAAGGAAACCCAACCAAATCGCGTAAATGTTGGGTTTGGTCTTCGTTCTACTCAACCTACAATTCAGTTTTAATCGGTTAATAAATAAAAGGAAAATTCCCCTCAGCAGCATGAAACTGGAGGGGTTTGATCATATCAATTGCAGTATTTCCCAAATTTTATTTCCCTATATCCCTATGGACAACTGCAAAAATTGTGCTAAAGCCGTCTGCGGTAATAGGCTAATCAACAAAATTAGATCATCCGTTTAGTAGTAGCCATGTTGTTTTTCGGGTTCCGGTTGAACCATGGTAAAATTAGATACATCATGCAAGTAACGGCTGGCTTCCTCTTCTAAGCGATGAACCCAATATGGTTCCATGATGTTACTATGTCGAAGTGCAGCAAGGTATCCATCCAAATACATCCGCATATCATCCATGCGATAACCGCGGTTCCATAATTCGATGAAGGCATCGGTAAGTCTCTGGTAGTAACGGATTGCTTGTGTGTCTTGGAGCATAACTGCTGTATTAGTCTCTTTGGTATGAGAATTGTAGATGATGATTCACGCTCAATGAAGTATCACATCCTTTTTATGTATTAACTCATAAGTTAATATTTTCACCTTGGGTGAGACCCCCCAGCAGCTAACAACTTAATTAGATCCTACGCCAAAAAATTGGAACTATGGTAATTTTGTAAGGTATATTTACGATTTTTTGTCAAAAGTTTGATTTGATATTATGGCGTTAGCCATATATTTACAATCACAAAGGGTAATTGATTTTTATCCAATTTTTGGCGCGGTTTCCTTTGGAAATACAAATCTAGCCATTAGGGCATAAATCTGTAAAATTAAGTTTGAGAATTTATTAGCTGTTTCCGGGACTAATAAAAAACCCTGTCTACCTTTGGTCGTAATCGGGTGTGATTTTTATGCTACTCCCTTTGGTAAATGATTGTTCTATTAAGTTTACCATATCTCTTAAGGAGTAGGACAGATAACCATAAATAAACTTTAATGTTAGGAGTCACCGAGTCAGGAGGAAGTAAGAAAGGAGGAAAAAAAAGGAAGAAGAAGTGAAAGTAATTGTGCTATGTAACTTTTTGAAGTAAATTTTGTACCTGATTCTAGTAGTCTGTCAAGAACTAATTGACAGGTTCATTCGTTGCCATCTTGATTCTTCCTTCTTCCTTCGTGTCCTTCGTGCCTTCGTGGTTCGTTTCTTATCCGTCAAAATTTATTTGACAGACTACTAGTTCATAGTGCTACAAGTGATGGGGAAGTAATTTTATTTACCTATTACCGCTGCAAAATAGATCAATAGTAACTTAAGCTAATATAATATAAACGTAATAAAAATTTAAGAAAGCTACTAGCATGGCTGCAAATAAAGTAAAAAATAAATTTTTTGCAAGGTTTTTTAAAGGAAATGTGAAGGCTGTGCCTATGGAAGTAACAAAAACTACAAAACCTTGAGCATGAGATTGTTAATTTGAGATTCATCAACGCTAAGGGGTCTTACCACTGTGGGTTCGGTTTGTATAGAAATTGTTGAGGGGAATCCCCATCTGAGGTCTTTGTTGGGTTGGCACTTGCAACAACTAGAATACCGAGTTCATCAAGCTGCCAGTATTTATCAAGCAAAAGAAGTATTTCTAGTCCATCAACCCACTCTAGTCATTCTAGATGCGGATTTATCAGATGGTGATGGTGTGGAGTTTTGTCGCTGGTTGCATCGTCAACAACAGCCTCTAATTCTCATGTTATCTGCTCGGACTAATGAAGCTGATATTGTTGCGGGCTTAAAAGCGGGAGCAGATGACTATTTAAGCAAACCTTTTGGAATGCAAGAATTTTTGGCTCGGGTTGAGGCAATTATTCGCCGCAACCGGACACCTACTGCACCCGCTCATTTAGATTATGGTAGTTTGCAAATTGATTTAGTCCAGCGTCGTGTTCGTTTCCAAGGGGAGTTTATTGACTTAACACCCCAGGAATTTAGTTTATTGTATGTCTTGGCACAAGCTGGAGGAATGCCTTTAAGTAGATCAGAATTATTACGTCGTGCTTGGCCTGACGCTATTGATAACCCACGCACCATTGATACTCATGTTTTATCGCTGCGGAAGAAGGTGGAACTTGATCCGCGTCAACCCAGCTTAATCCAAACTATTCGCAATGTTGGATACCGATTTAACATGGAAATTTTGAACACCAATATTCCGCAAACGCCAGCAAAATTACCAAGAGAGAGATTTACTAATCAGTTACCTGTATTGACTACTCAAAGTTCTTAACCTCTTCCTGGCGATTCTAGACTGTTAGCAAGAGGTACGGCTTTAACGTGCCTCCTCGCTTTTTTATATTTTTCGCGGAAATTCCGCCCAAATTGCCCCCAGTCAAGCTCCCTTAGTGATTAAAGCCCTAGTAGGGCGATGTTAGCGAAGCGGCACGAAGTGCGGAATGAACACTTTCTTGATTTTTTTTCAAATATTTGATATAATCGTTCACAGTAGGTGTAAATCAATTAAATGCACCAAAAGCAGCCTATCAAAAAAGTTAAAAATTATCTCAAAAAGTCCCTAGGGCTTATGGCTTTAAAGCTCGGTTAATGTCTTCATAGAGGAGTCGCAAAAGAAGCCCAAACTCACCTGAAAGGGAGTGTGTGGAGTATGTCACGTTGTCTGAGTTTTATAAAGTAGTATAAAAAAAAATCCAGGTTAAGCTAGAGAAGAGAATCAGATTCAGGTTCATAACCTACCAAGTTAAAAAGCCCAACTGATTCTTATCTAAGATTATTGTAAAATTTGGTATTATCATTACTCCATGCTGCGAATTATTACTCAGCAGGCAGACGTTAGATCAGAAATTCAACGGATCTGCGATCGCACCCAGGATGATCAGGTACTTCACAAAGAAGCAACAGTGCGCGAAGTGTTGCAAGCGGTGAAGCGCCAAGGAGATAAAGCTGTACTACATTATACAGCCGAATTTGATCACCAAGTCTTCAAACCAGAAGAACTCAAGGTAACAGGATCGGAATTGGATGCAGCCTACCAACAGGTATCCAAAGACTTGCTCCATTCCATTCGTCTAGCTTGCCAGAAAATAGAAGCTTTTCACCGTCAGCGAGTTCCCAAAAGCTGGGTACAATTTGGTGATGATGAAGTGGTTTTGGGCAAACGGTATACTCCCGTAGACCGTGCAGGTTTATATATACCAGGTGGTCGCGCCTGTTATCCCAGTACAGTGTTAATGAATGCCATTCCGGCGAAGGTGGCAGGAGTTCCTCGTGTAGTGATGGTAACACCAGCTAGAGGCGGTAAAATGGTGAATCCGGCGGTTTTGGTAGCCGCCCAAGAAGCCGGAGTTCAGGAAATTTACCGTGTTGGTGGCGCTCAAGCCATAGCTGCTTTAGCCTATGGTACGGAAACAATTCCCAAAGTTAATGTCATTACAGGACCGGGTAATATTTATGTCACATTGGCTAAAAAATTAGTTTACGGAACTGTGGGGATTGATTCTTTAGCTGGACCGAGCGAAGTGCTGGTAATTGCTGATGAAACAGCTAATCCTCATTATGTGGCGGCTGATTTGTTAGCCCAAGCAGAACATGACCCCATGGCCGCAGCGATTTTGCTAACAACTGATGCGGGGTTGGCGAAAAAAGTGCAAATCGCGGTAGAAAGACAATTGGTAGATCACCCTCGCCGGATAGATACCGAAAAGGCGATCGCCCATTATGGTTTAATCGTGGTGGTGGACTCCCTAGAAGCCGCAGCCGAACTTTCTAATGAGTTTGCACCCGAACACCTAGAATTGGAAGTTGCCGATCCTTGGGCTTTAATTAATCATATTCGCCATGCTGGGGCTATCTTCCTGGGAAGTTCCACACCTGAAGCCGTAGGAGACTATTTAGCTGGTCCTAATCATACCTTACCTACTTCCGGTGCAGCCCGTTATGCTTCAGCTTTAGGGGTAGAAACATTTTTAAAACACTCAAGTATTATTCAATACTCACAAACTGCTTTGGAAAAAGTGGCATCTGCCATTGACATCTTAGCAACTACAGAGGGTTTACCTTCTCATGCTGATTCCGTTAAACTCAGGGTAAAAGATTCACACTCTTAGATTTACTGGGTTTGATGCTGACCAAGTTGTTTTATACATAGGGTCTTAAAAATGACTCCCCCTTTCTTCATGTAGGCTATCGTCAACATCCCAATGTAGCGATAGTCTCTTGCAGAATATTATTTTGAGGAGAATATAGATTAAATGAACCACGAAGGAGCGAAGAACACGAAGGAAGAAGGAAGTAGGAGTAAAAGATAGGTGATCTGGTTAATGCCAGGCTATCAGATTAATTAAAAATGCGAACAATTACGGAGATTAATGAGAAAATCAGCCAGAAACGGGCGGTAGTCTGGACTGCTGAAGAGTTAAAAGCGCGAGTTGCGGAAATTGGTGTCAATAAAGCTGCCAAAGAAGTAGATGTAATTACTACTGGCACATTTGAGCCAATGGAATCAAGTGGTGCAATTATTAATTTAGGACATACTGACCCACCGATTAAAATTCGCCGTTGCTGGTTGGATGGAGTTCCTGCTTATGCTGGTTTTGGGGCTGTAGATTTATACTTGGGCGCTAGTTGTCCAGTTGACTCCGTAGATGGGGAAGACGTGCGAGAACGGGGTGGTGGTCATGTGATTGAGGATTTAATTGCCGGGAAATCTATCCAAGTCCGCGCTGTTGGCCAAGTTACTGATTGCTACCCTAGAGCCACATTTGAAACCACTGTCACCCGTGACACTATCAATCAGTTTTATTTATTTAATCCGCGCAATCTTTATCAAAATTTTATTGTCGGTGTGAATGGAGGCGATCGCCCACTACATACCTATTTAGGACCATTGCAGCCACGCTTAGGAAATGCGGTTTATTCTAACCCTGGTTCGCTTTCACCTTTACTGAATGACCCTGATTTACAACTTGTGGGGATTGGGACAAAGATTTTTTTAGCTGGGGGTATTGGTTATGTAGCTTGGGAAGGGACACAACATTTTCCCTTACAAAAGCGGTTAGAAAATCGCACACCTATAGGACCATCGGCAACTTTAGCTTTAATTGGTGATGCTAAACAAATGGATGCCCGATGGATACGAGGTTGTTATTTTAAAAGCTATGGACCCTCTTTGATGATGGGTGTGGGTGTACCATTGCCAGTTTTAAATGCTGGTGTGGTAGAACGATGTGCTGTCCAAGATAAAGACTTAGTAGCGCCAATAGTAGATTTTTCTATTCCTCGTCGTGTCCGTCCTACCTTCGGTTTAGTTAGTTACGCCCAACTTAAATCTGGACGCATCACTATCGAAGGCAGAACGGTACGAGTAGCGTCTTTAGCCAGTTTATTTCTATCCCGAAAAGTAGCTCAGGAATTGAAACAATGGATTACCGAAGGGATATTTACCCTCACCGAACCAGTAGCCCCAATTCCCATGGAGCGTTCTTTTTTACCCCAAGACCGTTGGACGGAGTTTTGAGAAAGGGTAATGGGTAATGGGTAATGGGTAATGGGTAATGGGTAATAAATCTTTCCCAATTACCAATTACCAATTACCAATTACCAATCACCAATTACCTAATTTCCAGTTACCTTAGGCTTTATAACTGGCTTAGGAGTGGGGGGTTTAGGTATGGGTTTGGTGATGACGGTTGAATCACCCCCTGTCTTTTTAATAGGACGTGGGGCTTCTCCGTTGCGTCTGGGAAGGAATGGTTTTCTGTCACCACCACCACCGGCACCACGAGGCGCTCCTTTGAAGGGTGGTTTGCGTTTTTTGGGTAAATCGGCGATCGCTTCGGCATTAACCACTACTAATGCGTCATCTTCTCGTTTAACATTGAAGTCCCAGAACTTACCTACAGCTTTTGTAGTTAATATTCCCTTGAGTTTCAACTTAAAATATTTAGCTTTGTCAGTAGGTTTACGGGGAGCTTGTTTAATTTTCACCACCAAACTCCTTTCGTCAAAAGACTGGTAAACTACCTCACCACGCACAGAAAAACCACCATCAGGGACTGCTGACGAGGGTTTCGGGTGAATAGCTAACGCCACACTACCACTATCAGAAACTACTGTGGAATCTGGGTTGTCTTCATCTAGGTCATATTTTGCTAGATTTTCAGGTTCCCAAACGCCGACAATTTGCAGGTGCAATGCGTCGTTTTCTTGTCTAGTGCGGGGATAAACTACCCATAGATGTTCTTTTTCTAGGTCTAAGTGATTTTTGACTAAACTCATAATCCGACCTAAGAGGACGGCATTAAGTTCAACCCCATCTTTTGTGATTAGTGTTCCTTGGGTGAACTGTTCATCACTGGCATGGTAACATCCCCGAATTAACCCAATAGCTCGGTATTGAGTCGGTTCGCTCGGAGGTGGAATTGGTTGTTCTCGATTAGCCAAATGCCCATTAGAGTCAGGCTTGCTAGAGTCAGTAGAGTGAGTGAGAGAATTTTCCAGTTTAGAGGATTGGTCTGCTAATGTATTAGCATTAACAGCGGGTTCAATCTCTTTTATGCCTTGGTTAGAGGCTGTGAAATTTGCAGATTCAGAAGACGGCATCAGGTCGGAATTCATAAAAACTCCTTGCGGCACAAAACATACCCCATTGTGGGATTTAATAAAGACAAAGGAAAAGAGCAACTAGGTAGCTGAATAAAAGGATATTTCCTTTTATTCTGGACACTCGTTTGATGCTCTGTACAAAAATGAAGACGCTAAATCTGAAATTTACACACTAAAGGCGTAATTTAGCAGTTTTAATCCAGTTATGGCATTTGCCACGCTTCGCTATCGGAAGCATAGCATAGCGATAATTCTGACGGATCTTCCTAAAGTCATCACTTACTTTAGCAGGATAGATATTTATTTGTTATAAAATTCACAGACAAATGACCGTATTCCGCAAAGTTTTGGAAATTTTTAACTTTGCAATTAATTTCATTACCTTTTAGGAGCAGAATAATATTGTGTCTGAATCGCGTAATCGCTGGATAGTTCGAGTAGTGTTAGCTTTTGCTGTTGTGGCTTTTTTAGGGGTTTCTATTATACCTATCCTGACAGCGATTAATAAACCAGAATCATCTCCACAAAATCAGCCCGCTACTGATAATAAAATATCTTCATCTAACCAAAAGTCAAAACTGGAAGATCAAGTTCGGGGTTATGAATTAGTTTTACAAAAAGATGCAGAAAATCAAACTGCACTCAAGGGGCTTTTGCAAGCACGTCTGGAGTTATTGCGTCAAAAAAGCCAAGGGGAAGTTAAACCAGCGGATATTCAAGCTGTAATTGAACCTTTGGAAAAACTTGCTAAACTCAATCCCCAAAAGTCAAAGTATGGGGTTTTACTGGCACAAGCTAAACAACAAATTGGCGACAAGGAGGGGTCCGCTCAAACTTACCGGACTATTTTAACTACAAAACCTGGTGATTTGAAAGCTTTACAGGGGATGGTGAATTTGCAATTAAGCGAAAAGCGTCCAGAAGCAGCTATTGGCTTATTACAAGAAAGTCTAGCTGCTGCTACCCAGGCTAATACTATTCAGCCGGGAAGTGTGGATATAGTCGCTGTCCAAGTGCTTTTGGGTAGTGTCTACGCTTTCCAGAAAAATGATACTCAAGCTATTTATGCTTATGATCAAGCGATTAAGAAAGATCCTCAAGATTTTCGCCCCGTTTTAGCAAAGGCTATGTTGTTTAAGCAACAGGGGAAGGTTGATGAAGCAAAACCTTTATTTGATAGTGCGACGGCTTTAGCACCAGCTCAGTATAAGGACGAAATCAATAAAGCCGCAGCAGCACCGACAGCAACTCCTACTTCGAGTTTTTCTCCTACACCCTCACCAACGGCTACTCCGTAAAACCTTTTTAATTTTAACTGTACATTATGGAGGAATTTGTGATAATTAGGTAGGCACAATTAAATATAATATGGGCGCTCATGTTGCCCACCCCACAGGAATATTACACTTATTGTGGGGTGGGCTTCTGGTCCCCCCAGAGTCAACAATATTATTTTGTATTATTCGCACCCACTTAATTAAAGTGCGAGTAATTATCAACTATTACCTACATTTTATCACATCTGGTGAATCATGAATTTTCATAAAATGCAACCTAGAGAATCATTAAATAAGGCTTTTCTCAAAGTTAAACCTAATAGAAATGATATTGAGAATTTTAAAAAGAATCTGCATAGTTTAATTGAAAAAATTAATGAATCAGAATCAGAAGAGTTTCATAAAAATCTGATTGGGGATTTTTTAAAGAATACATATTATGGTGCAAATCATTTTATTAATACTAAAGGCAGAAATGATTTTGTTATTCATAATGGTAAAGATGCTAAAAGTAAAGTTGGTGTAATTCTAGAAGCTAAAAAGCCCACCAATAAAAGCGAAATGCTCAAAGTTGATAATTTGAATACCAAAGCTTTGCAAGAATTAGTTTTATATTTTCTGCGGGAACGTCTAACAGATAAAAATTTAGAAATTAAATATTTAATAGCTACTAATATTTATGAATGGTTTATTTTTGATGCTAATAGTTTTGAGAAAGCATTTGTAGAAAATAAAACTCTGGTTCAGCAATTCACGGATTTTGAAGCTGGAAGATTAAGCAATAGAAAAACTGATTTCTTTTATAAGGAAATTGCTAAACCTGCTATTGATGAAATTGTAGACAACATCACTTTTACACATTTTGATATTCGAGAATATCAGCAATATTTACAACCTGGGGAAAATATTAATGATCATAAATTAATTCCTCTGTTTAAGTTATTTTCACCTGAACATTTATTAAAATTACCTTTTGCAAATGATAGTAATACTCTCGATAAAGGATTTTATAGCGAGTTATTACATATTATCGGTTTAACGGAAACTAAGGAAGGTGGTAAAAAACTGATTCAACGCAAAAAAGAAAATGAGAGAAATGTTGGTTCATTGATAGAAAATGCTATTAATCAACTTGATAGTTTAGATAAAATTTCTCGTTTACAAAAACCAGAAGAATTTGGAGAAACCTATCAAGAACAACTTTTTAATCTTGGTTTAGAATTAGCAATTACTTGGGTAAATAGAATCCTGTTTCTGAAATTATTAGAAGCGCAATTAATTAAATATCACAAAAATGATCTAACTCAGGGATTTTTGAATTTACAGAAAGTCCAAAATTATGATGATTTGAACAGTCTTTTCTTCAGCGTATTAGCTCGCAAACAAAACGAAAGAAATCAAACTGTACAAAAAATATTTGCTCATGTTCCTTATTTGAATAGTTCTTTATTTGAACCGACGGATAATGAACAAGTAACTATTTGTATTAATAATCTTAGAAATGAGAATCTGCAAATTTTCTCTGCTACTATCTTAAAAGACAGCAATGGAAAAAAACGTATTGGTGAAATTAATGCTTTAGAATATCTGTTTGAATTTCTCAATGCTTATGATTTTAGTAGTGAAACTGGGGAGGAAATTCAGGAGGAGAATAAAAGATTAATTAATGCTGCTGTACTGGGTTTAATCTTTGAGAAAATCAACGGTTATAAAGATGGTTCTTTCTTTACTCCTGGTTTCATTACTATGTATATGTGTCGGGAAACCATTAGAAGAGCAGTTGTCCAGAAATTTAATGATCTCAAAGGTTGGAATTGTGAAAACATTAAGAATTTATATGATCAAATAGAAGATAGAAAAGAAGCTAACACTATTATCAATAGTTTAAAAATATGTGATCCTGCTGTGGGTTCAGGACATTTCTTAGTTTCTGCTTTGAATGAAATTATTGCCATAAAAAGCGAACTCAAGATTTTACTTGATAGGGAAGGTAAAAGATTAAAAGAATATGATATTGAAGTTGTCAATGATGAGTTAATTATTCTTGATGAAGATGGTTTATTATTTGAATATAATCCCAAAAGTAAGGAAAGTCAACGAGTACAAGAAACTCTCTTTCATGAAAAACAAACGATCATTGAAGGTTGTTTATTTGGTGTGGATATTAACCCCAATTCTGTCAAAATATGTCGGTTGCGTTTATGGATTGAACTTTTAAAAAATGCTTATTATAAAACCGCAAGTAATTATTCTGAATTGGAAACTTTACCCAATATTGATATTAATATCAAATGTGGTAATTCTTTAATTAGTCGTTTTTCGTTGGATACTGATTTGCGAATTGCTTTAAATAGAAGTAAATGCACTATAGAAAGTTATAGAAATGCTGTACAAACTTACCGCAATGCTGAAAACCGAGAACAAAAAAGAGCAATGGAAAAATTGATCAATGATATTAAAAGTAATCTTAAAACAACTTTAGGATTAAGTGACCCCAATAAAACTAAGTTAAGACAGTTAGATGGAGAAGTTTATAATCTGGAAAATCAAACTTTATTACTAGAAGAAAGTCAAGATGAGAAAAAACTGCGGGATAAAAGAATTAGTCAGTTAAATAATGAGATTGATAAGTTAAAAGTGGAAATTGAAGATATAGAAAGTGGTAAAATATATGATTATGCTTTTGAATGGCGTTTTGAGTTTCCTGAAGTGTTGAACAATGATGGTGATTTTATTGGTTTTGATGTAGTTATTGGTAATCCTCCTTATATTTCAAACAGAGAAATGCATAAAAAAAATATGCAGAATCAGATACAGTTTTTTAAGCAAAATTATATTTCAGCAAAATCTGGAAATTTTGATTTATATATTCCTTTTATAGAAAAAGGACTGTTAATTTTAAAAAAAAGCTATGAATTAATTTATATTTTACCAAATAAATTTCTGAGTGCAGAATATTCAAGAGAGATCCTAAATAATATCTCTAAGGAGTATAGCTTTATAAGCTTTACTGATGTATCTAGCCATAATGTATTTGATGAAGCATCAGTGTATCCCATTATCATTAAATTATCTAATATAAAAAATAATAGCGAAACAACTTTAAAAATTACACCTCAATTGAAAGACAATAATTTTTTAAGTTGTGCAATAACACAGGAATGGAATTATATAAACCGTTCTCTTCTAAATACTTTAAATAGCTTTGATGGAAGTATTTTTCATAGAATTGAAAGTGTAGATAAAATTAACGCAGAACTACAATACTTACCTGGTATAAATGGTTTTCAGTTTAGTAATTATGGAAATTGCATTACAGAAGGTTCATCTAGTCCTAATTCTAAAAGATTAATAGTTACTGGTATTATCGACCGTTACACGATTTTAGATAAAAAATCTAAATACAAAGGTAGAAATTACAATACACCTCATATAAATGATAATGAGGAGATTATATCACGAGGAAAATGGGATTTATTCTGTACTACCAAAATTCTAGTCGCGGGTATGGCTAAAATTATCGAAGCTACGTTAGATGATAATGGCAGTTTAGCGCCAGGAGTTAGTGTATATAGTATTACAGGTTCTTTAGATAATTTAAAATATACATTAGGTGTCATTAATTCAAGGTTAATTAATTGGTATTTCCAATTAAGGTTTAAGAATAAACATTTAGAAGGTGGATATATAAGTATCAATACTCAAATATTAAAAATAATACCTATTGCTCAACCTGCGGAAATTTTCAAACAAAGAATAGGTAAATTAGTTGATAAAATCCTCACAGCTAAAAAATCAGATCCAAATGCAGATACAACCGCATTAGAAACAGAAATTGACCAACTTGTTTATCAACTGTATGAACTAACAGCAGAAGAGATTAAAATCATAGAAGCATAAACACCACAAATCCCAGATCCCCCTAAATCCCCCTTAAAAAGGGGGAATTTGAGGAATTTAGCCCCCCTTTTTAAGGGGGGTTGGGGGGATCTCTTAATTCTGATACTTTTGAAACATCCCCTCAGCGGCTTTATTTTCCTTCTATAGCCACCCACAAAGGTAATTTGCCGTTCGGATATCCTACCTGCTATTAATTTACCACCAATGACGGCGATCGCAGCACAAATAGAATGTCCTAATATTGCTCCCAGTGTCACACCAATGGGGTTATTTCCGGCTGCTAGGGCAATAGTGGCTATTTGTGTGCGATCGCCCCATTCTGCTATAAATGTTAATACGAAGGATTTCAGTAAAATTGACCAAACTGTTTTTTGCTGGGAATTATCTAAATCTGCTTTTTCTACTGCCTCTTGTGCCTCTTCTACTACTTCTTCAGTAGCGGATACAGCCATTTTATTGGCATCATAAATTAACTTTAAACCAAAAGCAATAAACAAAACTATTTCCGCATAATGAATATAACTTTTTGGTAATAAAGATACTACTTGCCCAAACATTACAGATAAAATAGTCATAGCCGCTAAAGCAGCTACCACACCTGTAAATACCAAGCGCCTGGGGTGGTGCATGGACAAAATTACAGCAATAAAAAAGGTTTTATCACCTAGTTCGGAAATGGTAATTAGTAATAAACCTGCGGTAAAAGCTGTTAACATTCTCTCAAACTCCTAAAGGATTTTTTTCCCGGTGTGGAGTATCAATGAGAGTCATCACAACTTCACTGAACTCCACACGTTTAAATGTGTAGTCAGTGAAGGTCTCGCTTTCAAATACTTTATTTATTCGCTATCTAAACCAGGCTCATCACCAGTATGTTGACTTAGATATACTGAACAGAAAATCTTGATTTACTGCCAGCAGCTACTCCCCTTCTATTAGTTATGTATAATACTCTTTTTGACAGTAAAAGTCAATCCTTTTTGCGATTATGACCTATTTAGAAACCGCAGCCAAATTTTACAGCCAAGTTGCCCAAACACCAGAAATAGGATTGTGCTGTGTTCAAAGTACACCTTTACAACTACCAGGGTTGAAAATTCCTTTGGCTATGCAGGAAATGAACTATGGTTGTGGAACTACAGTACATCACAATGAACTCACGAATGAACCTACAGTTTTATACGTTGGTGTTGGTGGTGGTTTAGAAGCTTTGCAATTTGCTTATTTTTCTCGTCGTTCTGGTGCAGTGATTGCTGTTGAACCTGTGGAAGCTATGCGAGAAGCTGCAACGCGTAATTTGCAAATTGCAGCCAAAGAAAACCCTTGGTTTGATCCTAGTTTTGTGGAAATTCGGCCGGGAGATGCTTTTGATTTACCTATTGCTGATGCTTCAGTTGATATAGTCGCGCAAAATTGCCTGTTCAATATTTTTGAACCAGCAGATTTAACTCTGGCTTTAAAAGAAGCATATCGGGTATTGAAACCAGGTGGACGTTTGCAGATGAGTGACCCGATTGCTACGAGTCCTGTTCCTGCACATTTACAACAAAATGAAAATTTACGCGCTCTCTGTTTGTCCGGTGCTATTACATATCAAGAATATACTCAATTGATTATTAATGCTGGTTTTGGACAAATTGAAATTCGCGCTCGTCGTCCTTATCGCTTATTAGATAAACATACTTATAAACTCACAGAAAATCTACTTTTAGAAAGTCTAGATTCTGTGGCTTTTAAAGTAGATATTCCGACCGATGGTGCTTGTATTTTTACTGGTAAAACAGCGATTTATGCAGGTAAGAAAGAATTTTTTGATGATCATGCTGGACATATTCTCCAACGTGGTATTCCTGCGGCAGTTTGTGATAAGACTGCCAAAAATTTAGCACTTGCCAATCCGGAAGAAATTATAATTACTGATTCCACATGGTATTATGATGGTGGAGGATGTTGTTAATTTTATATAGTTATAGCTTGCGTGACAATGCAAGAATCATCCGCCACGCTACGCTATTAACAAGTCCTAATTAGGGCTTACTGAATAAAGCTAGAACCGTCTATTAATAAGGGTTTCGCGGATTTTAATAACAAGCAAGTGCAAGGTTTTGGCTTAGGGTGTCTCAAAACAGTTGCATTTTTCCTTGTCGGATATGGGAAATTGAGGATATCCAGATAGTTGAAACTGTTCCCTGTTCCCTGTTCCCAGTTAAGAGTTCCCTCTCCTCACAGACAACTTTTTCAGCAAGTCCTAATTAAAACTATGATTCTTGAATTTCCTTTTGTAAAGCCTGAATTTGTGCAAGAGATAATTCAGTAACTTCAGAAATTTGTTGTAAATTCATGCCAGTTCGTAACAATTTTAAAGTAAACTTTCTGGTTGCTTCAGCTTCACCTTCTTGTTTACCTTCAGCTTTACCTTCAGCTTTACCTTCTTCCAAAGCTTCTTGATAAACTCTGGTTTGTTTCAACTCACTTAAACCTAACATAGCTTCAATCTCCTCTCTGCTTTTTTTGGGTAATTTGTAAACGATAATTGTCTCAATTAGATTAATTAAATCCCGTTTGATTTTGGTATCAGTTAGTTGTTGGTTTGCTTGTGCAATTAAGCGTCTTGCTAATGCTGGTGCAGCTTTCTCTGTTTCTATTACTAGTTTAACAACTCCCACCCCTAAAGAACTCTCTCCCAACTCATCTAAATAAATGCGTGTAACTCGCTCAAGCAGCAAGATTTCGCCAAATTGTAAATTCTGTTCTCTTTCTATATTACGACTAGGATAGATGATTACAGCTTGCCAAGGGTGAGGAGTTTTGTATTGTCGCAGGTAGAGAAAAAGCTCTGCAAAGAGACGATAATATAAATTATCATCGGGTTGAAATTGAACCTCGACAATGTAAAATGGCTTTTTGGGATCTTTGGTGGTTGGTAAAAATAAACCGTCTAAACGAAAAGCTAGTTGTTTAACTTCACGAGATGTAAATTCATAAACATCTGCTTCTGTGGGAGAATTATTAATTAATTCAAAGAAAATGCTAGGAAATGCTTGAAATAAGCTATAGAAAATTGTATCTGTTTTCACGATAATTGAGTAATTCTTATATCTAATCTAGCTGAGTTTTCGCGCAAAGATACAAAGGAGCAAAGACGCAAAGAAAGAAAATTTTCCTCGTTCCCAGTCTCCAGACTGGGAATGTTATCTTTGAGGTTCTACCTCCAGGTATAATAGAGGCAGAGCCTCTTAACTACATTCCCACGCAGAGCATGGGAATGAGAAAATGGGGTAAAATCCTCAGATTTCTAATCTTTGCTTTTATTTCTAAACATAAGTATGGTTTAATTTAGATGGAATAAATAATTTTATAAAAATGGCTATTTATGCCTAAACAAGATCCCGCAAAATTAAAAAAGGTATCCATTAGTCTTCCCTTTGGTATTGGTGCTGCGGAATGGGAATCTGATACAACAGAAAGGAAAGCCGCTTGGTCGTTGTATGTAGAACTGGTGACACGCATTGCTGTCCAGTCTTTAGAAGTTGACCAGGGGTTGGTGCGGGAAGCGTTGAATTCTTTGTATAGTTTATTCGGAACTACCCGCGAAATTCTCAAAGTGGCTGGACCTGATGTGGGTGCTTCTAAGAACTCAGTCGGGGGTATTGCTATTGCGGTGTTGAATAATGGGTTGCGACCATTTTTAGCTAAATGGCATCCTATTTTACAGGCTTGGGAAGCAAAACGACCTGTAGGGGTGAGTGTTAAAGAACATGAGATGGGTTGGTCAGAAGAATCAAAGTTGCGAACTGAGTTGGCTGCTTTGCGAGGTGATTTAGAAGAGTATGCGAAGGCTTTGGCTGTTATTGCAGGTGTGGAGTAATAAAATGGAAAAATATGATGTTTTTATTTGCCATAATAGCCAAGACAAGCCAGAAGTACTAAAAATTAAAAGCTCCTTGCAAAAAGAAAACATTAAAACGTTTTATGATGAGGAAGACTTAAAACCATTCGAGAAATGGAAACAACAAATTCTCGATAGCATTAAGGAAGTCAGATTTTTTCTTGTATTTATTAGTAATCATGGTACTGGACCAACACAGCACCAAGAAATTGATTGCTTTTTAAAAGAAGTTTTACCAAAAAAGCCTGAAATTAAAACAGGCTTAGTTATCCTCCCCAATACAAACATAGGAATGATAAATACCATAACAAACAGTTATCCATATTTTAAAGAGCTTCACTATGGGGATCTTCGTAAAGATTATGATCAAAGTTTTAAAAAAATGATTGCCGATATTTCCAATACTATTATCAATTCCCCAGTTCCATTGAATTATCCGGTAACGCCTTTTAAGTTTAAAACTGTTGAGATAATAATAATTTCAAAACCTCCAGTATTGCCCATTTTACCAAAGAAGACAGAAATTAAATTTGAATATATTGAAAAAACCGCAGATTATTTTGAGGAACACTTGGGAAATAATCTATTTATGGAAATGGTATCTATTCCTAAAGGGACTTTTTTCATGGGTTCTCCACAAAATGAAGAAAGCCGACGTTCTAACGAAAGTCCACAACATAAAGTTACTGTTCCACCGTTTTTCATGGGTAAATATCCAGTCACTCAAGAGCAATGGAGAGTTGTAGCTGATTTACCTAAAGTTAAGATTGATTTAGAATTTGATCCATCTCACTTTAAAGATGATAATTTACCTGTTGAGTGTGTATCATGGAATCATGCTCAAGAATTTTGTGCCAGACTTTCCCGAATGGCAAATAAAACCTATCGTTTACCTAGCGAAGCTGAATGGGAATATGCTTGTCGTGGAGGAACTACTACCCCGTTTTATTGTGGGGAAACAATTTCTACGGATTTAGCTAATTATGATGGTGACTACACTTATGGACAGGGACAAAAAGGAGAATATCGAAAAAAAACCACAGTGGTAGGAATTTTTTCGGCCAATCCTTTTGGTTTATATGATATGTGTGGGAATGTGTGGGAATGGTGCGAAGATGAGTGGCACGAAAATTATATAAATGCGCCTACAGATGGCAGTGCTTGGACAAGTCTAAGCGTTAGCAATAAATTGCTGCGCGGTGGTTCGTGGACCTACAATCCTGAGCATTGCCGTTCTGCTTATCGCTACTCCTACAACCTCGACGACCTCGACGACCTTATTGGTTTTCGGGTTGTTTGTAGTGGTGCGGCGAGGACTCATTAGCACTCTACACTCTTGCTCTTTTGCGCTCTGCGCTCTTGATTCTTTTCACTTCTCTAGCGTAACGGAGTGGAGCGATCAAAAATATTTTATTTAGATTTCGGGAATAACTGATGAGTTGTTCCTCCATGATATAGGAAACTTTCGATTTAGTCAAGTGGTATGTCCCAATTATCAATAGTTTGCCACTTCCCGCTGTCTCTTCGGTTGAATGACTTTTAAAACATCCTCTTATGGAAATTCGTGCTAGAGATGCTTCTATGATTACACCTTTTTTTCAGCAGCTAAATTCACCTTTGACAAAAAAGCAAATCAATGTTTTACAAATTAATTTAGGAAAGCGTTGTAACCTAGCTTGTAACCATTGCCATGTAGAAGCTAGTCCCAAAAGAACTGAGGAATTAACACCGGAAATTTGTCAACAATTAATCACTTTAATTGAAAGATTTCCACAAATCAAAATTGTTGATTTAACTGGTGGCGCTCCAGAAATGAATTATGGTTTTAAGTTTCTGGTACAAGCTGCTAGAAAATCAGGTAAACAGGTAATTGTCAGATCAAATTTAACAATTTATTTTGTGGCTGGATTTGAAGATTTGCCAGATTTTTTTGCTCGACATCAAGTAAAGATAGTTGCTTCTCTTCCCTGTTATTTAGCCGATAATGTGGATAAAATGCGGGGAGATGGTGTTTTTGATCAATCAATCAAAGCTTTGCAATGGTTGAATAAGTTAGGTTATGGTCAAAACCCGAATTTAATTTTAGATTTGGTCTATAATCCGCAATTACCAAATAGTGCAGATTTTTCTCTAACTCCTGAACAGCAAAATTTAGAAAAAGCTTATAAAACCTTTTTGATGGAAAAATTTGATATTCGATTTAATCATCTTTTCACAATTACTAATATCCCTGTAGGGAGAACAAAGTTTCATTTAGAAAGAAAACAGCTTTATTCTAGCTATTTGCATTTTTTAGAGTCTCATTTTAATGCCAAAACAATTGATGGTTTAATGTGTCTTGAACAACTTTCTATTGATTATTTAGGGAATATTTATGATTGTGATTTTAATCAAATGATGAATTTATCTGCAAAAACTAGCAATGGTGAAAAGTTGACAGTCAGTAAATTGTTGCAAATTGGTAGTTTAGATATAATCAAGGAAATCCAAACTGCTGAATATTGCTATGGTTGTACTGCGGGGGCTGGTTCTAGTTGCGGTGGTGCTATTAGTATAAATTGACAAAAGTTAAAAAAATATATATGTCATGAAAGAATTACAAAAGAAGGGAACAGGGAACAGGGAATAGGGAACAGGTAAGAAACACTCATTTGCACCAGTTTAAAGCTCAGTCAAAAAAAAGATGTTTTTTAAGATGCGTAGC